>JBCCBR010000458.1:0-3340 GCA_039033935.1 Verrucomicrobiota bacterium | reverse complement strand
TCGATTTTTTTGTCTGAACCTTGGCCGACGATTGAATAAAGCTCTATCGCCACAAGTCCATCGCCTGAAAATGATGAGAGTTCGACCAAAACAGATCGTCCTGATTCTCTCACAGTCTCAGTAATCGCGGAAATTGTTCCAGTCCCGCTGAAGGTTCCCGATCCATAAGAAAAACCGCTAATGGATAGCGCATAGTCACCGGTCTCACGCTCGAATCTATCAGTCTGCTGTTTGCTAGTCCTTGCCTTTATAGAGACGTCGTCATGGATTTTCAGCGGGAGGCGCGTAGTGGCAAACTCAACATCCGCACGTGATAAGCTCTCAAACGGTATCTCAACCACCTGAGATGCTTCGCGCTTCACTTTGACCGAAGTAAGAGAGACTGACAATCCCTCCGCCGTTATTGTCCTTCCATCCACACTTGTCCATACTCGTTCCTCCGCGTTAACAATCAACAAAGCCCCGAAAATAAGCAGTCCAAACATGCTCTTGTATCCTTTGCGAAGTTCCCTTTTCATAACATCCGAGTAGAGTATGACTAAAAAAAATGCTGACTCAATCGGCAAATCACCACAGGGCCAGCGACTCCAATCAACCCAGCCCATCCATGGAGACGAAGTGATCGTCCCTGGCGCAACTGTAGCACACGTTGATGAGCGATTTTTTCGAGAGTTTCTCGATCAGTCTTTTGGAGAAGAGGAACAAGATCTCGCACTCCCCATCCTGCTGGAGAATATGAATCTGAGCGACGGCGATCAGCTCAACGTTGCCGGCACACTTCTCTTTGCGAAAAATCCGCAAGTGTTGGCTCCTGCTTTTGGTGTGAAGGCAGTCGCCTTCCGGGGCACGAAGATAGAAGGGCAAAACTACCGGGAAAGCCGCGATTTCACCGGGCAGATTGATAGGATCTTTGAGACATCGATGGCCTTTCTCGACCGGCATATCCCACAGGTGCAGAATGGTCAGCCCTTCAATTCGATCGGTGTGCCGCTCGTCCCGAAGATTCCGCTCGAAGAAGTGCTCGTCAACGCTCTGCTCCATCGGGACTATTTTGTCTCTGCACCGATCCGGCTCCTCGCGTTTGACGATCGAGTCGAGGTGATCAGTCCCGGACGTCTCCCGAATCACCTCACCATCGAAAACATCCGCAGCGGCAATAGTAATATTCGCAATCCGATTCTTGTCTCCTATGCGACACGCCTCCTTCCCTATCGGGGGATTGGCAGCGGGATTCGGAGAGCTGTGAAGGCATTCCCCTCGCTCGAACTGATCAACGACATCGAAGGAAATCAGTTTATCGCTCGGTTGCCTTTTGCCCTGTAGTAGCGATCCGACAGGGCACGCCATCGAAGCGATTGGAAGTCCGGCAGCGCGCTCGTGAGCGCCAGAAGCGGGACCACTCCCGAGGCCCTCAGCTTTCGCACTATCCAAAGCCTGGGAGGAAATCGATGGCGACCGGCCCGTCGTGCTTTTTCGGTGCCTTCAACGGGTTTTCGCATCGAAAAATTGATAGACCGCGATCTCTCGACTCGAGCAAGTCAATGGGGTTGTCTCGGGTCATGAAAGGCTCCAGCTCTTCGGCTTCTAGCAAAGCAGGCATCCGGCTGTGGATCGGGGCGACCTGAGGGGATGCTGCGGTCGTCAGCATGGTGAAGCACTCACCTGCGGGACTGTCTTCCCACAATCCTACGGCCCAGAGCCAATCCGCTTCGCCACCAGCCTGGAAAGCGAAGGTCTGCTTCGATCCGGTCGGCCCGTTCCACTCATAGAAGGTAGTCAGTGGAATGACACACCGTCGTCGATCTCTCCAGGCATCGGACCAGATTCCATCGAGCTTGTCGGAGCGTGCATTGTTGATCGCGTTGTTAAAATGACGCTCGAATCCCCAGCGCGTGATCCCTGGCTCAATTGACCCAGCCCGGTTTCTCAAGACCAGCGACGGATCGGTTCTGCGGATGCCCTGCGTGCGGTCGAGCTTTTTGAGCGCTTCCAACGCCGTTTCTTCCCAGATCGTTTCGGGTGAGCGATAGGCGAGCCCGCGAGCTCGGCCGATGTCGTAGAGGTTGCACATCTCAAATGGTTGGGAAAAGCTGGCAGCTTCCTTTTTATCCTACCATGGCCGATCTCCGCTCCTTTCTACAAGCGCAGTTTGCCGTTGCCGGAGGTTCGCTGCCGTTTGAGCGATACATGGAGCTGGCTCTCTACGATCCCGACTTTGGTTATTACGGTCACCACATCAAGAGCGTCGGCGGGGAGCGAGCTGATTTTGCGACTTCTGCTACCCTCTCCGGTGGGCTTTCTCGGGCGATTGCCCGATGGATCGAGCAGCGGTCAGACGATCTCTCAGCATTGGTTCCCCAGGGAAAAGTGCCGGTGATCGAGGTGGGGCCGGGGAGTGGAGAGCTGGCCGAGGGGATCCTCCGGGCTCTTGGATGGAGGGGACGCCGCCGGATTGATTATCACGTTGTCGAAGTGTCGGCGCCTCTTGCAAGGGCCCAGAGGGAAAGGCTCGGCCGGCGTCTTGCCGGGTCGCACCAATCGCTCGAGCAAGCCTTGGATGTCTGTCAGGGCTCTTCGCTGATCATTTCCAATGAACTGATTGATGCATTTCCGGCGAGGTTGTTTCGTTGGTCGGAGTCCCTTGCCGACTTTGAGGAAGTGTGGATTGAGTGGAGCGAGTCAGGGGGGTTGCGAGAGGTGTTTCACTCGATCTCAGACTCTGCCGATCTCCGCCAAATTCCTCGCTTCAGGTCGAACGATTGGCGGGAGGGGGATCGAATCGAGTTGCAGTCGAGCGTCGATCGCTGGTTGCGGAGTTGGACCCCCCATTGGCGGGCGGGAGCGATGCTGACGATTGACTACGGGAGCGAAGAGGATGCCGACTTTCGCCGAGGTTCGCTCGGCACCCTTCGCGCCTACTCCCGCCACCAGCGCATCACCGGAGGCGGGGTCTACGCTCAGTTTGGCAAGCGTGACCTGACCGTTGACGTGCATTTTGGTGACCTCGTGCGATGGGGTGAAGCGTGCCGACTCCGGACGGTTTCCCTAAGATCGCAGCGCAGGTTTCTAAGCGATTATGGCGAGTCGGCTGACGTGATGGCTCGCGATGGAGTGGGCGATGCTTTCCTCGTGCTCGACGTGTTGCGCCAGAAATAAATGACACCGGGCTATAGTTTCCAGAGGATTCGTTGCGCCATTTATGGGGACACCGGTGATAGTTCTGTTTCGGGGTATTGTTGAGGTGATCTGATGGCCTGCTCCGCCTCCGGCTGAGCGATGAGCCCCGGAGCCGAAGGCGACTGGGCGAAGAGCGAAGCCGGAGGCGGAGCAGGGGCGTCCC
>JBCCBR010000457.1:0-3342 GCA_039033935.1 Verrucomicrobiota bacterium | reverse complement strand
GATGGTGAGCCGCCTCCGGAATCTTATCGCTAACAGCATCACCGAAGTGATGGCTGCACAGGAAAACGGCACCGAGGACGAGATCGCTCCGATCTACTCACAGTTGCGTGAGTTCTTGCTGGAGCGGTAGTTCGGAATCGCTCTTTTGACCGACGAAGCCTGGCCCGACACACGAAACACAAATCCAGCTTTGCCCTGAGATAAGAAAACTCCCCTTTTCCTGGTGAAATTTTTGAAAGCCTCTGCAGCCCCGCTGCAGGGGCTTTTTTTACCCTGATTTCATTCGCCGAGGTGAGCCGTCCCCTGAAGCGAACGAGGGTCACTCGGTCAAGACTTCGCCCCGGTGCCGGACGCGCGTCGATTGACCCTGGCTTTGGAAACCGTTTCGATTATTCGGCGGGCTCGGGTTTCCGGTTTTTTCGCGAGCTGAATCCAGCGGAGAATATCGCGTTTCGCTGAGTCGGGAAAACGCTCGTAATTTTCCGCCGCAGGCGGTGACTTGGCCAGCGCTTCGGTGAGATCGGCGGGTGCGATCAATGCATCGACATCTTTCATCTCGTCCCAGGCTCCCGAGGCTTTTGCCTCATCGGCTTTCGCGATCCCGGCGGGGTGAAGCAAGCCCTCGCGCTCAAGTCGAGTGTAGCGTTCCTGATAGCTCTTCGCCCAGTGCGCCGTCTTCCGCGGAGAAAGCAATTGCATCGTTCGACTCTCGTCGAGCTTTTTGCGTCGGCCGTCAATCCACCCAAAGCAGACGCAGGTATCGACCACATCGGCGTTGCTGAGATACTTCTCAGGAACCGCTTTTTTGAATGTGATCAGCCAGATGCTTTCCGCTTGCTGATGATGCTTCTCAAACCACCCGCGAAGCTGTTTCAGAGAGAAAACTTCGACTTCCTCCAAATCAACGTTCATGAGCAGGCGTCAAGAAAAGTAAGCAGTTTTTTGCAGGAATTGGCGAGCGCTACGATCTCCGAGACAACAGTTCCGTCGAGCCACTGCTTCTGGGTCAGATCCCGCTTTACGCAAAAGCTCTTGAGACGGAGGGAGTCGACGAACGGATGATCTCTCGAGCTCTCAAAGCCCCGCGGCATGGACTTGAGCTTGTCGTCGTTCATAAACGACAGATTGGCCTTCTTGAGATCAGAAAGCACGGCTTCGAACTCCTCTGGCTCACTCAGGATCCGTCGCCGAATCGGTAGGAGCACGCGATTGTCGAGCTTGTATTTCCCGCAGGCGAGGAAGCTTTCCTGAGCCGAGAGCTGAACGTAGATGAGACCATCTTGCTCGGCTTTTGTCCCGGTCGGAGTTAACAGTCCCGAGACGTTGGTCTTGTAGGGTGATTTGTCAGCGGAGAAGCGGACATCGCGATGCTGCCGAAACATCGTCTTTTCTGACCCGTGATGGAGGAAACCCTTTTCGGCAAGTTGCTCGCTGGCTTGCTGAAGAAGATCAGCAAACGGCTCTCGAACATCGCGTTTGAATGCGTCCCGATTCTCGCTGAACCAGTCTTTGCTGTTATTTTCAGACAAGCCCCGAAGCAGCGAAAAGCTCTTTTTGGAAATGGACCGTGTGCTCATTTCAACTCGTGGATCAGGGGCTGTGGCGTTCGATCTTCCAACCCCGATCGGCCGGTGTGTAGATGAATCGGTCATGCATCCTTCCAGATTGACCCTGCCAGAATTCGAAAAGCTGCGGAGCGATCCGAAATCCACCCCAGAAATCGGGAAGTGGGACACAGTCGGATTCGCCATTGTCCGGGAAGCGTTTTCGATACTTTTCAAATCGAGCTTCGAGCGCCTCTCGATCAGCGACCGTTTCGCTTTGGCGTGAAGCCCAGGCCCCGAGACGGCTGGAGTAAGGGCGCGAGAAAAAATAAGCTTCGGATTCCTCTCTCGCGATTTTCGAGACGGCACCCCGGATCTGGATCTGGCGCTCCAATTCACGCCAGTAAAAGAGAACCGCAGCCTTTGGATGCTCCGTCAGCTCACGCCCTTTGCGGCTCGTGAAATTCGTGTAGAAAACCAGTCCTCGCTCGTCTTGTCCTTTCAGCAGCACCGTTCTCGCGGTTGGCATCCCGTCGAGACCAATCGTCGCAAGCGTCATCGCGTTTGGGTCTGAAATCTTTGCCTCGACTGCGGCGCTCAGCCAGGAGGAAAGCTGGGTCAGCGGGTCGGGGTCGAGATCCGCTCGGCTGAGGGTGCCCTGCTGATAATCTTCGCGAAGGTCGGCCGGATTGATGGCGTTATTTTCGGACATGACTGCTAGAAATGGTGGAATGGTATCGATCGATCCAAGACCGAAAACCAGCTTACCCCGTGTTTCTATCGGAGCTTTTGATAACTGATCTCAGGTTACGAGCAATTCTCAAAAGCCAGGACAAGAGATTTTCGCAGCGAGACGGTTTCCGTCTGAATTGTGACAGCTATTTCATTCGGTCGACTGCTCTCATTTTATCATCGTTGCCACTGGGGGAGTTGCCGAATTGCTTAAGAAAGCTTAAATTCTTGACGATGGAAATTGAGATCGACCGATTTCTCCGATACCTCGCGGTCGAGAAAGGCCTCTCGGAGAATTATCAGCTTTCGGTGCGTCGTTCGCTGGAGTCATTTGCCACGTGGCTGGCTGAAAATCATCAAATCTCCCAGGTCGATCGGGTCCGCGTCTCGCATCTCACCGAGTATCTCGGCCACCGTAAACTCGACGATCGACTGGCCGCGTCGAGTCTGCGCATTCATTTGATCGCGCTGAAAATTTTTTTCCGCTACCTCGTGGCGAGGGGAAAGGTGGAGGCCGACGTCGCCGAAGAGATCGACGGACCGAAAATGGAGCGATACCTGCCTGACACCCTCAACGAGGCCGAGGTTCGGCGCTTGCTCGAGTCGATCGACTATGCGCGCCCGCTTGCGCGCCGGGACCGGGCCATTCTCGAATTGCTCTATTCAAGCGGGCTGCGAGTTTCCGAATTGGCTGATGCGAGGATTGAGTATCTCTACCTCGATCGGGGCATGATCCGGGTGACTGGCAAGGGCAACAAAACGCGACTCGTTCCCGTCGGCAAAGCAGCGCTGGTTGCCCTGACCAACTACCTCGAAGGCGAGCGGCCTTCTCTGGTAAACCAGAAAACGGCGAGTCACGTGTTTCTCAGTATCCGCGGGAAACGGCTCTCGACCACTCGTATCTGGCAGATCGTGAAAGAGCGCGCCCGTCTCGCCGGGCTGGAGAGTAATGTTTATCCCCACCTACTGCGGCACTCCTTCGCGACTCATCTCTTGGGAAACGGGGCTGATCTCAGAGTGATCCAGGAGTTGCTGGGCCACGCCGACATCTCGACAACACAGATCT
>JBCCBR010000456.1:0-3374 GCA_039033935.1 Verrucomicrobiota bacterium | reverse complement strand
TCCTGAAAGAATACTACACTCATCCTGATCCAAGATTCCGTCATTATCATCATCCAAGTCACACATATCACTCACCCCGTCTTTATCCGTATCTTTATTTCCTGAAGCTACTCTCACCACCACTGGACCGATCGAGGACGATGTCTTTAACTCGCTCGGCTACGAACTGGACGTCAACCTGCGCGGCCTCATTCGCATGGCGAAGGCCTTTGGTCCTGTCCTGAAGGCAAATGGCGGCGGTGTTTTCGGCCAACTCAATTCGGTCGTGTCGCTCAAGGCCTTTGCAGATTTCGCAACCTACTCAGCTTCGAAAGCAGCCAGCTACTCGATCACTCAATCGCTCCGCACCGCATTTCGTCCCGACGGGATTCATGTCGTCAGTGTTCATCCCGGACCGATTGCAACGGACATGGGCAGCTCGGCTGGCTTGGATGACATTGCCGAGCCGCCCGGACTTGTTCCTGAAGCGACCATTGCGGCAATCGAGGCCGGCGACTTTCATGCCTTTCCTGACAGCATGGCGAAGCAGTTTGGAGAAGCCTACGCCAGCTTTGCCGAGAACGTCGTCGAGACGGATATGGAGGAGGGTTAGACCTATCCCCCACTTATCCAAGTTTGGCGGTCCGAATAAGCGGTGGGATCGGGCACGCGAGCGCATCTGCGATTGCTCGGATCAGCTCTGCCTCGCCGCTCGTGACCGTGTCGTCGGCGAGCACACAATCGGCACAGCCGAGCAGGAATTGCTGTTTGAGGCGCGGGGTTGAGTCGGCAATCTCATCGAGAGCGGTCTCGATCTGGGCAAGTCCGCAGCGATCAGCTGGCAGAAATTCGAGACTGTGGCCAGTCGCCGATCTGAGGGAGGCATTCGCCTGGTCGAAAGCACGGCGCGCTGCCTCGAGGTCGTCGGTATGACCCATCACAGCGAGGGTCGTTAACAGCACCGAGGCCGGATCATGAATCGCGCTGAGCTTTCGGAACCGAATGCGAGGACTCCTCCCTTCACCGAAATAACTGTCGAGATGGCGGGTGATTGCCCGCATCATCGAGAGTTCGAAAAGGTCGATCTGTCGATCCTGATGCACCAGCGCTACGAACCGATCTCGAAACGCTGCATAACCGTGAGGAGAGAGATGACGCAGGGTGGGAATCGCGAGATCGGCGAGAGCGAGCTTCACCGCCGAGTGAAGCGTGAAGGTCACATCGATTTTTTCGGAAAGGACTCTCGCCACTCGATCGGGAACTCCAGTAAGAGCGTGTTTATAACTGGAGTCCTTCGGATCAATCAGTAGCGAATAGAGGATTGCTTCGGCTCCATCCAGATTGTGGCACGCGTCAATCCAGTCCTGGGGCAACTGGCTGTGGATATCCCGCCCCAGAGCGACCTGCTCGGGGTGAACCGATCGCATGCTCTCCTCTGCCTCGCTTCGCGTCATCGCGACGGGAGCTGAGCCACTCGCGAGCATCGAAACCGGGAGCGCGGGCGGCCGAGCTTTCCTGTCGCGGTCGTTTTCACTGGGGCCCACTTCGGGAAGTTGCGCCGGTCCAAACTCCCCTCTCCACGACGGAAGCAGCCGACGGATGCGATCCTCGAGCGGTGGGTGAGTTGCAAAGAGAGTGCTGCGCCGCGATGACCCAAAAAAGAGGTGGCTCGCCTCTCGCGCCATCGGGTGCTTCACCTCGGCGTGTTCGCTGAATCCTCCGATCTTGGCGAGAGCGCCAGCGATTCCGTCCGGGTTGCGAGTGAACTGGACGGCTGAGGCATCTGCGAGGTATTCACGCTGGCGCGAAATCGAGGCTTTGATCAGTGAGGCAAAGAAATTCCCGACCCACCCGATCAGCATCAATCCCGCGCCCCCGACAAGCAGGGCGATCCCGAGACCGGCACCCTCCTTGCGACCGGAACGAAAGCCTCCACGAAAGGAAACCCGCAAGATCATCTCACCGACGATGACGAGGAAAAGGATCCCAAAAAGCCAGCCCATCAGGCGCATGTTGAGCCGCATGTCGCCGTTGAGGATATGGGAAAATTCGTGAGCGATGACGCCCTGCACTTCATCTCGAGTCAGTAGTGTGAGGCACCCCCGCGTCACTCCGACCACCGCATCGCTTGGGGTCTTCCCAGCGGCGAAGGCGTTGATGGAATCCTCTTCGTCCATCACAAACACTTTTGGAACCGGCACCCCCGATGCGATCGCCATCTCTTCGACCACATTAAGCAGACGACGCTCGTGGAAATCAATCGTGTTGGTGTCGATCTCTCGACCGCCGAGATCTCTCGCTACCACTTTCCCGCCGCCGGCAAGTTGGGCCGATTTGAAACCCGAGGCCGAGAAGATTACCACGCAAGTAGCGATCACCACAGTGACAAGCATGCCCGGCCGCCAGATCAACCCAAGCAGATCAGCTTCGCCGCGACTACTCCCCTCCACGAAAAAACTCGTGACTACGACAAGGCCATAAACCGCCGCGATAATCCCGAGCATCGCGAGGAAAAAATAAAAGAGCAGCACACCGCTCTTGCGACGCGCTTGCTCCTGGTGCTCAAAAAAGTCCATTGCCGAGCAACATCATCGGCTGGGCAGAGTCGACAGCCGATCAAATTCAACAGGTCTTCAGGAGAAATCGACTTTGACCGCCTCGCGCTCTTTTTCGTCGTCGATTTCAAACGACGTCGCAGGGACAAAGTTGAACATCCCAGCGATGAAGTTGGCCGGGAACGATTCGACTTTGTTGTTAAAGTTCATCACCGCGTCGTTGTAGGACTGACGGGCAAAGGCGACTTTCGACTCAGTCGAAGTGAGTTCCTCCTGCAGTTGCAGCATGTTTTCGTTACTCCGTAGATCCGGGTAGCTTTCAGAAAGAGCAAAGAACTTCCCGAGCATGCCTCCGAGCCCAGCTTCCGCCGCGCCGAGGTTCGCCATCGCCGCCGAGTCACCGGGGTTACTGGTCGCCGCCTCGCGAGCGGTCTGGGCGGAATTACGAGCCTGAATCACTGCTTCGAGCGTCTCGCGCTCATGCTTCATGAAGCTCTTTGCCGTTTCGACAAGGTTGGGAATGAGGTCGTGACGTCGCTTCAATTGGACATCAATCTGAGCAAACGCGTTTTTGTAGCGATTTCGCAATTTCACGAGTCCATTGTAGAGACCAATCACTAGAAAGACCGGCACGAGAAGGAGGACGATAACGACGAGGATGATAATGATTGCAGTCATAAGACAGGCTGGTGGCTAGGTAACTTATAACACGGTGACAAGATTCTGCTCCCGCTGCGATTACAATCTGAGAAACAATTTCTCACGAAACCCGTCCGCGAATCGTTTCTAAGAGCAATGGGCCACGCTCGCCGATCTCTGCTTGCGATTGCCAACAATCTC
>JBCCBR010000455.1:0-3381 GCA_039033935.1 Verrucomicrobiota bacterium | reverse complement strand
GGCCTCGGTGCAGAGATAGTCGATGCACTGGCGGTCGTCGATTCGCTGCTGGAAAATCGACGACGGAATGACCCTCTCGGCGAGGTCGTAGTACTTCACGAAGTTCCGGCGGTAGGGAATCGCGAGCTCGCCGCAGTGCCAAAGGTAGTCGAGGGCGAGCTTATGGGGAGGACGCGCCCACGCGTGAGTCGTCTTGTCGGCCTTGCCCTCGAAGTGCGCGGTAGAAAGGGGGCCCTCCTCCGCGATCCGGGCGATGATCGCGGCGCGTTCGGCCGAGTCAGCCATCGCATCGCCCCACGAACTGTTCTAGAATTCTCGTCTTCGCCTAGCGAACTGTCTCCGCCAGTGGGGATACATCTCCATGGGTAGGATGGAGGCGTCGTGGGTAAAATGCTCGAAGACAGACCCGTCCCGTTCCAGCATTTTATCGAAGTCCTTTTCGCGATACGAAAGGCTGCGACTCCAGAGGATGTGGTGATGCGCCCGGCTCACGATCTGAATCGAATCGAGCTGCACGAGTCCCAGATCTTTCACGATGTCGACGACGGGTCGGCGGCTGTTTGCGATGCCCAGCCCCGTCGCGTGGAGTAAGCTGCGTCGTGCCGACTGGTTCGAAACGGGGAAAAGTGCTTTCATGAGAGGAGCGCGGCATTGTAGCTTTCGCCGGGCCGCTTTTCATGAACCAATCGGATATTCATCGCACCTATTTTGATTCGCCGGTTGGCCGCCTCCTCCTCGGGGCGTCGGCTAAAGGTCTCGTTGGGATCTATTTCGACGGCGTACACCGGAGGCAACCGGCGGACACCGAAGGCTGGATCGACGGGTCTTCCCGTTTCGGCGAGGTGGTGACTCAGCTAACGGAATACTTCGCCGGGGAACGTCGGGACTTCAAAGTCGCTATCGATTGGGAACATCGTGGCACACCTTTTTTTCATGAAGTTTGGAAGGAATTAATCACCGTTCCCTACGGTGAGACGGTCTCTTACCTCGATCTCGCTGGACGAATCGGAAGGCCCAAGGCAGTTCGTGCCGTCGCGATGGCGAACGCTCGAAATCCCATCTCTATCATTATTCCCTGCCATCGGGTGATTGGGAGCAATGGGAAACTCACTGGATATGCAGGTGGGATGAACGTGAAAAAATTTCTCCTCGATTTCGAAGGGCCGGCGGGTTCCGGCAAAGCCCCAATTTACTGAAAGCAGAAAAGATTTTCGTTCACAAACCGCGGGGGAATATGGCATGGGTGGGAGATGATGAACCGTCGCCATTTTCTTAAATCATCTGCCGCAGTCGCAGCTCCCTCATTCGGTCTTGCCGCAGCGCAAGACGAGGAACTCGGCAGGGTGACCGAGCGCCCCGTTTTCGATATGAGCGCTCTGGCCGATCCGGTAATTATCAAGTCAATCGATCTTCTCCGTGCCGGACGGGAGTACATGATTCGCGTTCGTTCTGAGGAAGGGGCCGAGTCGGTGACCTTCGCGAACCCGACACGGATGCGCTACACTGAGGAACTGCTGCTGCAACGGGTGATTCCCTCCTTCGTTGGGCAGGATGCGAGACGCCTCGAGTCGCTCCTCTTCGAAGTCTATCGCGCTTCGAGTAACTACAAGCTTCAGGGGTTGCTGTTCTGGTCCTGCGTCGCCGCAGTCGAGGCGGGAGTTATTGATTTGTTAGGCCAAATTTCGAAGCGATCCATTGGTGACCTTTTCGGCGGAGTGAAACGCCGGTCGATACCTGTCTACCGAGCGAGCAGCAATCGAGGGAACACGCCGGAGGCCGAGATCCACCATCTGCGCAAGCTCGTGGCCGGAACTGGGGTGAAAGCGCTAAAGTGGCGAGCCGGTGGACGTATGAGTAAAAATCGTGACGAGCCGCCCGGCAGGACGGAGGCGCTGATCCCGCTGGTGCGAGAGACCTTCGGTGACGATTTTACGATCTATGCCGACTCGAATAGCTCTTACGACGTCGCGGAGGCCGTTCGCATCGGGAGACTGATGGAAGAGCAGAACTACGCTTTTTTTGAGGAGCCGTGTCCGTTCGACGATCTCTGGAGCACGCGCGAGGTCACCCGTCAGCTTCAGATTCCCATTGCGGGAGGCGAGCAGGAGTTTAGCATGAGGCGATTTCGTTGGGCAATCGAGAACGAGGTCATGGACATCGCCCAGCCGGATCTAGTCTATTTTGGCGGATTCATCCGCTGTGCCAAAGTTGCGGCGCTCGCGAAGCAACGCGACATGCCCTGTACGGTGCATATGTCAGGGTCCGGGCTTGGTTTCGTCAAGGCGGTCCACTTTGCGTCATTCGTCGACGATCCGGGTGACTACCAGGAGTTCAAAGGAGAATCGAATCTGCCAGTCGAGGTCGAAGGCTCCGATCTGAGATGCCACGACGGAGTCATTCAGGTGCCGACTGGACCAGGATTCGGTGTCACGATCGACCCTGACTACGTCGACAAGGCGCAGCGAGTCGGGTAGGGGCGTTCCTTCGCGGCCTGACCAAATAGGGTTAGGTCACCCACTTAACCCTGTTGAATGCGGCGTCGTTTACTTCGAGACCATCGTAAAGACACCGTCCCAATCGGCTGGCGGTGGGGATACTTGCATCATGCCGCAGCGGGCGATCATTACCTGGGAGGGATTGGTATGGACTCCGGGATCGCGGTCAGGTTGGTAGGGTTCGAGTGCTGCTGATTTTTCGAAGGTAGCGATGGCGTCATCCCATTTCTGAGCGAGATACAAATTCATCCCGTCGGCATAGTGCTTGAGACAGTCCTTGGTTTCGGTAGTGATGTTGTTATTTGTCTCGACGACTTCATACACTTTCACCGGCAAGGTTCGCCCTTTGACGACGATCTGATCGAGAAATCGGTAGGTGATGTCGTCCTTGCTCTCGCGGGCGGCGGAGTAGGTGTCGCCAGTGATCATGGTATAGACGCCGTAGGCTTTGGCTCCGGACTCGCAGCGAGCGCCGAGGTTCACATTGTCGCCCATCATCGTGTAGTTGAACCGACGAGTGGAACCCATATTACCGACGACAGCGGCTCCGGTGTTGAGTCCGACGCGAGTCCGCATTTCCTGCACGAGATCGGGTCGGCCTTCTTTCTTCCATTTTTCGCGGAGTTCGGCCTGCTTGCGCTGAATTTCGATGGCGGTCATGACCGAGACATGGGCGTGGTCGTCGAGAGGCAAGGGGGCGCCGAACATCGCGTCGATGGCGTCGCCGATGTACTTGTCGAGTGTGCCGCCGTAGTCGGTAATGATGTCAGTGAGTTCAGAGAGATATTCGACCATGAGCTCAACCAGCTCCTCCGGCTCAAGCTGTTCTGAAAAAGTCGAGAATCCCTGAATGTCGGTGAACATAATGCTGATGTCGACCTTCTCG
>JBCCBR010000454.1:0-3388 GCA_039033935.1 Verrucomicrobiota bacterium | reverse complement strand
TGCCCACACCGAGGCCGACCTGTTTCGCGGTGCCAAAGTCATTCTGACACCGGATTCAACAGGGTTAAGTCCCGGACTTAACCCTGTTGAATCGGAGACCAAACAGGGTCAGGTCGAGGACTCAACCCTGTTAGGTCAATCACTTAACCCTGTTCAGTCCGATTTGGTCGATTCGTCGCTTGGCGACGAGCGTGACCCGTTCGCCGATGCCCTGGAGACTGTCGATCAATTCTGGAGAGCCCTCGGGTCCGAGACGCACTGTCTCGACGCCGCGACGCACGATAGGCTCGTTGCCCGCATCAGCCATCTCCCACATCTCACCGCAGCAGCGCTGACCCGTGTCGCTCTCAAGCCCGATCCGAGCCTCGCAGACTTCGCCGGTGGGGGGCTCCGCGATACCACCCGCATTGCCTCGGGCCCCGAATCGATGTGGGCGGAGATTCTTTCCGACAATCACGAGGCCGTCCGTGAGCGACTCGATGCCCTCATCAGCGAGCTGCAAAGCTGGCGAGAGGCGCTCGATCCGCTTGACACCGACCAAGTCCGCCGCTTTCTATGCGAGGCCCGCCAGCTTCGGAAGGACGCTTTTGACTAGTTGGTGAGCCCTCTCCAGTCGCCGCGCGATGGAGCAAAGCCTGCCTGAGCCGACCATGTCAGAACTCCGAGTCAAAAAAGTGCGTGATTTCGTCGCCGAACTCTCCGTCCCAGGGGACAAGAGCATTTCGCATCGGGCTCTCATGTTTTCGGCGCTTTCCAACGGCCCCTGCGAGATTACCGGATTTCTCAATGGCGAAGACTGCCTCGCGACCCGCCGAATCCTCGAGCAAATGGGCGTTGAAATCGAAGATCTCGGGGCCGATGGGACGCACCTCCGGGTGCATGGCTGTTGTGGAGAATTTCAGGAACCCGAAGGCCCGCTCGACTGCGGCAACAGTGGCACGACGATGCGCCTGATGTCGGGGATCCTCGCCGGGCAACCGTTCGAATGTGAACTGATCGGAGACGAATCCCTTTCGCGCCGTCCCATGAATCGCGTCGTCACCCCACTCGAGAAAATGGGGGCCAAAATGAAAGGACGGGGCGACAAACAGACTCCTCCGTTGAAAGTCAAAGGGGGCAACAAGCTGCGCTCAATCCGCTACCAGTCACCTGTCGCCAGTGCTCAGGTCAAGAGTGCGATCATGCTCGCCGCTCTCAAGAGTGAGGGCAAGACTTCCGTGACCGAGCCCCATCCCTCGCGCGACCACACCGAGCGGATGCTGAATTACCTGCTCGTCAAAAATATCCGCGAAGGCGACACCGTTTCGATCTGGGGAGGGCAGGTTCCCGAGTCGCGGGATATCGTCGTGCCCGGCGACATTTCCAGCGCCGCCTTCTGGATCGTTGCGGCTGCTGCTCGAGCAGGATCGCGGCTACTGATCGAAAATGTTGGCTTCAACCCGACTCGCATTGGCATCCTCGGGGTGATGTCGCGGATGGGAGCCCGGATTTCCGAGCGGATCGACGAATCTGGCTGCGAGCCGATGGGAACCCTCGAAGTCACTGGCGAGTCGCTCAGCGCGACTGAGATTAGCGGAGCCGAGGTCCCGACCCTGATCGACGAGATCCCGGTGATCGCGGTCGCCGCAGCGCTCGCCGAGGGCACCACCGTGATCCGCGACGCGCAGGAGTTGCGGGTCAAAGAGAGCGACCGCATCTCAACCGTCGCCGGTAATCTCCGTAAAATGGGAGCGAAGGTGGAAGAATTCGGAGACGGCATGGAGATCACCGGAGGAGCCAAGCTCACCGGAGCTGAGATTCACGCCCTTGGGGACCACCGTATCGCGATGGCTTTCGCCATCGCCGGGCTCTTTGCCGATGGTGAAACCACGATTCACGGTGCCGAGTGCATCGAGACCTCTTACCCCGGTTTCGTCGAAAAAATCCGCGAACTCCAGCACGTCGGAAGGTAGCCAGCTCGCCCTCTCTTGGTATCGGGAGGGAACGGCATCTCGACGATCCAATTGCTAGTGGACTCCTGAATTGGGGCTGAAATGACGGTCTAAAACGGTGTCTCTGATGCTATCGGTGTCCCTACCGAAAGGAACTGCGCTCAACGAATCGGCCCAATCTGCGCTCTTTTTCCGCCCAAACGCGTCACACGGACCAAAAAAGCGGCAAAAATACATTGTAAATACATTGTATTGGCAGAAAAATGCGTTTTTGGAGAAAATAGCCTTGTATTGGCATTGTATTTCCCTCAGTTTACAATGTAAAACATTGCCGAAGCAGAGCCTGAACCCATTTTTCGGACCTAAACCACTGATTCTCACCCGAGTCTAACCATGAAAAACGACAAACCATTCCGGTCATCAGGAAGCAACGTGCGGAGCCGGCGAGGCATTGCCCTCGTCACCGTGCTCACCGTTGTCTCGCTCACCACGATCCTCGTTTTGACCTTCTTTTCGCTCTCGATGAGCGAGCACCGAGCGTCGAATCTCTATTCGAATGGCCTCCAGGCCCAGCAAGTCGGAGAGCAGGCGATCAACATGGTCATTGCCCAGATCCGCGAAGCGACGACAGCGGGGCGTACCAATGCCTGGGCTTCACAACCTGGGGCGATCAGGCGTTGGGACCGGACCGGCAGTCCCGAGTTCCTCTACAAGCTCTACTCTGACGACGTCATGAAGACTACAGATCATGCGGAGCCTTTCACTGATTTTAATCAATCACAAAATTGGAGCAGTCAGCCTGCCCACTATGTCGACTTGAATGAGCCAGTGATTCGGGGAGAGAAGGTCTACTACCCAATTGTCCATCCTGCAGCAGCTGATCTCCCGCAGTGGCCTCAGGCGCTGGGGAATGAGTTGGATCGGGATGGTGTGGAAGGGTTCAGCTACAACTCAGAATTCACAGAGATCCTGAACGATCAAGGCCTGATTGGGCAAACGGCGGCAGAGGTTGCCAACGTCGGAGGTGGACATCTTGCGATGCCGGTGAAATGGATCTATCAGCTCGCGGATGGAACTCTCGGCGTGCTGGATGAATCTGGGTCCGATTCCTACAAGTTCATGGCTATTTCGGGTGCCGGAACTCCATCTGAAGACAACCAGATGGTGGCTCGTTTCGCTTTTTGGGCGGACGACGAGACAACCAAGCTCAACCTCAATACAGCCGCCGGCGGGCTGGCTTGGGATGTGCCAAAGGCCGGAGGCGAAATGGACATGAGCATGGGGCGCTACCAGCCTGCACAGAAGGAATTCCAACGCTATCCGGGACACCCTGCTACAACTCACCTTAGTCCTGTGCTCGCACCCGGCGTCCTCGACATCGTTAATGATAGAGATGCCATGGAAATGATCTATGAGATCACCCCGAGAGTTGTGGGTGGCGGCTCAGAGTCGGGGAC
>JBCCBR010000453.1:0-3400 GCA_039033935.1 Verrucomicrobiota bacterium | reverse complement strand
GCATTCGCGGATGTCGTCGATCCGGCCCTCTTTGATTGCAACTCCTCAGCATTCTGTGGCTCCCGCTGACGACTCAGAGCTTGCTCGAATCGATCAAGGGTGGCTCGACGCCATGGCTGTTGTCGAGCTAGCCTCCCAGCATCGTGGGGAAAACCTCTACCAGCATCTTTGTGGGGGTCTGCTCCAGACTTGCGAGGCCGATCAAGCGTCAATCGCGACACTGACTCCAAATTTCGAGATACGAGAAGTCCTTGCCGAATGCGGACGTTCTGAGGCTAGCACCGAATCGCTCGTCTCGACACTCCCTCAATCGCTCGAACCGCTCACCGAATACCAGCCGATTGTAGGATACAAAAAGCCCTTCGCTTACCGTCCTTCGATCGGATCCCCACTCTCCCTCCTGATCGGGCATTGGGTTATTCATCCAGAGACGACCGCGCCAGAGGCCGTTCTCTTCCTCGGCTACGAGTCAGACTACCCTTCGCTGGATCCAAACCGGCTCGAGACTTTGCTGCCCCTGATCGGGATTCTGCTATCGAATGAAATTGCCCGTGAAAACGAGCGCATTCAGCGACTCAAAGCCGAAGCTTTGATGCAAAAGACTGAGCGGCTCCAAAGTGTCGGAAGACTGACGACGGGTATCGCTCATGACTTCAATAACCTGCTGACTGTGATCCAGGGTCACACGCAGCTCGCCGAGCTCTATCAGAACGAGAACGACACGGAGAAAGCGACAGAATGCCTCAACCAGATCACGGAGGCTGGAGAGCGTGCCGTTGATTTGATTCGTCAGCTTCTGCTCTTCAGTCGCGACACTCCTCTCGAAGAGGAAGTTTGCGACGCCAACGACGTTGCCATCTCTTTCGTTTCGATGATGCGGCGGATCGTTGAGGAGAATATTGAAATCGAAACTGACTTTCACCCCGGCCTGCCTCCCGTCTCGATTGATAAGTCGATGGTCGGGCAGGTCATCATGAATCTTATTGTTAACGCCAGAGACGCCATGCCTGAAGGAGGAAAAATCAAAGTCAAAAGTTCCGTGAGAAACGTCCCGGAAGACACCGAAGAGCTAACCGCAGGCGACTACGTCTCGATCGTTATCGAAGACAGCGGCAGCGGGATGGCTCCCGAAGTCATGGCCCAAATCTTCGACCCGTTTTTCACTACGAAACCGGAAGGGAAAGGAAACGGGATCGGCCTCGCCAATGCACGAGAGATTATCAATCAGCAAGGCGGTCAACTTACGGTCGAAAGCGATCCCGGAAGCGGCACGCGATTTGAAATCCTGTTACCGACTACCGTGGAGCGGCCGGAAGGGCTCACAAAATCGACCCTCGAGTCGCGCGGTAAAGCCTCACTCGATGGAACTACTGTTCTGCTCGTCGAAGACGAATCATCCGTGCGACGTCTCGTTCGCAAGCTGTTGGAAATGCTTGGGTGCACAGTCGTGGAAGCCGCATCCGGACGGGAGGCGCTCGATATCTGGCCGAAGGTGTCGGACAATATCGGACTGGTTGTCTCCGATATTGTTATGCCAGAAGGTGTTTCAGGCTGGGAACTTGCCAAGGAGCTCCACGAACTCAAGCCCCAGATGGGTATCTTACTGACGAGCGGTTATCTGATGCGTCCCGAGGAGCACGATCTCGCCGACGATCCGAAGGTCGCCTTTCTCCAGAAGCCGTATGAGTCGAAGAATCTGAAATCGACTCTCAATCAGCTATTGGAGCACCAGGAAAGACAGGAACGCGAGGCCAGCTAAACAAGACCGATCTCGGTCTAAAAAACCTCGAAGTTGATAAGCTGATCGCCCGGCGCGGGTTTCACCGCAGTCTCACTGTTCCGGTTTTTAGTCACGAGGTAGCCGATCGACTCACTCGCATCGACTTCGTCGACTTTGATCCAGCCGACGATATCGCCACCTCTCCGAACTGCAAAACGCTGCCCTTTGGCCACGCCCTGGGCGGCACCGGCATCAAAGGTCACCACATTCCACTCGGGATTGAAGCTCGTGACTTGCCCAAGCGAAGGCGATCTGACTACTTGCTCTCGCAGTCGCTCGGTGCGCGCCTCGACGTCGGGGTTCCCACCGGGGGGATTTTCAAGAGCATTGCGAAGGAACTCGGGAAGCTCTTCGGTGATTTCTGCGGTTTCACTCTGACCGTCCAGGTCTGAGGTGATCGCGTTGTACTGCTCTTCCGTCCGCCGAGCCTGCTCAGCCGCCTCGGCGATAGACGCTCTCATCCGGTCGAGCTCGGGATCTTCGGGCTCCGGTAAATCTTCCTGGATTGCCTCCGCAGTCGACTCAGGAATGGGAGGAGGCGCTACGGTGCTTGGCGTTCCTGTCGGTGTCGCCCCAGGTTGTATGTAAACCTGACCTGGTGCCGCCACCATCGGCTGGCCGTTCGGGCCGACGACTGTAGGTTGGGTCACCACGTAGCCCTGCGGGACCACCGGTTGATACTGAACAATGCCCGGCTGATACATGGGTTGAACCATTCCCGGTTGCCCCATGACCTGATAGCCAGGTTGCTGCCCCTGTTTTTCAGCAAACTCTTTTTCGACGCTGTCGCGTACAAAATCTCGATAGCTCATCGCCCCAACGATCAACAGCAAAACAGCAGCGACCGCCAACGCAATCGTCGGTGTGTGGTTTGCTTTTTTTGGCTCAGCAAATTCGTCTGTCCCCATCATAGTATTCCTACTATAGGGGAATCGGCCTGACTCGCCAATAGGATTCGGCAGGCTGCTTCGTGAGCCTCCCACATCAATTGACCTACCAGTAAAAACCGGAATGAGTGCATCTGGCCCCTGGGAAAAATGGGCTATGATGCCTCAACGAGTGACCGGCGAGTCCCGTCGTCAGCAAAAAATCCCGAACCACAGCTTCTCGATAGAATGGTTGGGCAAGCCACCGATCCGCTCTGACTCGACCTTCAAATCCTGGCAGAGGGAGCGGTATACCACCCCTGAGTTTTTGGAAGAAGGCGGGATCGGAATAAGTCAGTGGCTGCCGGGAAACTGCCACAACCGAGATCGTGGGGAATGAAACCACAGGACTGGTAGATTCGGGGGAAGCAGCTTTCGCTACCGCCGAGCCATCCGCAGTTGCACCCGCATCAGCTGTCGTCGCAGCCTCACCCTCCATGCCAGCTTCTTCGGCGGTTTGCACGTCGGATACCGGCTCATACAACATCCTGAGGCTGAGAGAAAGTCTGACAAAATCTACTTTTGCGATCCCATCACGGTGTCGAAAGCAGATTCCATTTTCATCCGCGCTGACAATCACCACTTCAAAAAACTCGCGCCCATCGAGCGTGCGGATCCGATCGAGATAAAAAGCCCCTTCCTGAGCATAAACTGAAGCGGCCAGGCATAGAAGAAGCCCAAAAATCGCAAACTT
>JBCCBR010000452.1:0-3401 GCA_039033935.1 Verrucomicrobiota bacterium | reverse complement strand
GATCCCCTTATCGACGACTGGATTGTCGCCCTGGCTGAATTCACTCAATTTCAAATCAGGTCGTTTGTCCCCAATCGTCTTGATGATTTCAATCTGCACGTCGATCCCCTGCTCGTGAAGGGCAGCAACGGTCATGCGGGCTTGGGTAAGAGCGAGGTCACTGCCGCGAGTGCCCAGAATCAAAGGTTGGCTCATGAATTTGGAAGGGGCTCTCCGGACGAGCCATCGGGTTGGGCTGAGGCATCGCCGCGGCGATGATTCCCGTGAATCTCGGCCAGCGCGTCGATGCCTTTGTCCTCGAGAAACTGATGAATCACGGATCGGCAGACTTCGATTTGACGCTCCCGCCTTGCTACGCCGTCCTTGGCGATCCGCGTGAGCTGATCGATATTAAACAGGTAGACGTTGTCGAGTTCGTTGACTTCGTCCTCGATGTCGCGCGGCACCGCGATGTCGATGAGAAAGAGCGGGTGCCCCCTGCGACCATCGAGGGCGGTTTCCACCGTCGATTTGTGCACCACGGCGTGGGGAGCTCCGGTAGACGAGATCACAATGTCAACCTCATCCAGATAATCACCCCAATCGTCAAAGCGGACTGCTTTCCCCTCAAGCTCTTCGGCCAGCTCTTCGGCTTTATCAAAGCTGCGATTCGACACGATGATGCTGGACGCGCCTCTCGAGCGCAAACTCTGCGCGGTGATCCGGCTCATTTCCCCGGCCCCGATCACCATGACCCGGCAGCCGTCAAGCTTGCCAAAAATCTTCTCCGCCAAGTCCACCGCTGCCGATCCAACCGATGTCGAGCCCTGCTGAATGCGGGTGCTGCTCCTCACCAGTTTTCCGATCGAAAATGACTGCTGGAAGAGTTTGTTCATGCGACGCGAGGTCGCGCCGTTACGCTGTGCCGTGGCGTAAGCCTTTTTGATCTGGCCGAAAATCTCGGTCTCGCCCAAGACCATCGAATCAAGACCACTGGCAACTTCAAACAAATGATGGGCTGCTTCTTCGGCCTCCTTGCGGTAGAATTCGACTTCGCCCGGAGCCACCTCAAAGTGCCTCACGAGGTAGTCGATGAGTCCTTCGAGCGCTTCGCCCGGCTCCTGCGCCGAACCGTAAATCTCGACCCGGTTGCAGGTCGAAACAACCACAGCCTCTTCCACTGGCTCAAGCCCGCGAATTTCCTCCAGATGAGTCGGAATGGCGTGCTCGGCAAATGCCAGCCGTTCCCGGATTTCAACCGGGGCAGTTTTGTGATTCACGCCAAGACAGAAGATAGACACCGCGACAAAGAAAGGTTCAAAGGTTTAAGATCTCACAGAGCAGAGAGCGTGAGCAGGGCGAAGCCAAAGGCCATCATCGCGGAGAGCGATAGCTGCTTTGGAGCGAGCCGCTTGACCACATGAATGGTGAGAATGAGGGCGTAAACCACCCAAACGGCACCGGAAACGGTGAAGTGAAGGGCGTCCGGTAAATTATCCATGAAAAAGGCGGCCACGATGCCAATGGTCAGCAGTGCTGTCCCGATGATGAGGAGTCGCAACATCGCATCGGTCAGGTATCGAATCGGCGGCAGAGAATAAAACAGCCTGCCCGGCTCGTGGCTCTTCAACTGGCGGTCTTGCACCAGATACATGACCCCTGCAATCCCCGCGAGACCAAAGGCCCCGTAGGCCAGCAAAGACATCGCAGCATGGAGTTCAAGCCAGGGATCAAGCGTCGCAGGCGGGCGCGGCCCGGGATCGTTCGAAAGAAGTGCCACAATAGCGATTGCCTGAAAGATGAAAACCAGCGGCATGCTGAAGACACCAAGCAGGGAAAGTCTAAAAGCCCGGCCCAGTGCCAAATAAAGAATCACGACACTCCAACTGATGAAGACGAGCACTTCAGCACCGTTCGTGATCGGACAGCGACCGTGCATCTCGCCTCTCTCTTTGAGAAAGAGGCTCTGAAAAACCAATCCAGCAAGAGCAAGGCCGATATTCAGTCTCGCGGATCCCTGTTTCCCGGCACGCAGCGAAACCACTGCGAGCACGAAGCCGCCGAAGAATATCAGCGTGGAAATGATGAGATACAGGTCGTCCATAGTTTCGCCCCGAAAGGATACGAATTGCGAGCCGGCAAGGTAGCGTTGAGCCGCTGCTTTGCAAGATCTGTCAAATCCGCAAATGCTGTGTCTTTGACGGTTGTTTTTCCAGATTCGACATCTTAACCTCGCGCCATGAATCGCCTACGAATTGCCTTCACAACTCTCTTTTCGCTCTCCCTTTTCGGCGCGTTTGCCGAGGGGGCGCCCGCTCTGCCCTTCGGCGAAGAGTACCCGATGCTGGAAAAAGCTTCATCCGGTGAGTGGTGGAAGCAGCCGACCAATCAAATTATTCCTCCGGAGGGGAAAACCGATAAGAAGGGCCGCGCCCCGAAACGGCTCATCAATCTCAACGTGCCTCGCGAGGACGTGATCGCCTTTGTCCTCTACACCCAGGATCGCGGAGTGCTCAAAATGAGCGCTCAATTCTACCCGCTTTTCGAGGACGAATCGCGCGAAGCACTCCTCGAGTTCAAAAAGGGTGATGAGTGGGAAGAGGTGATGACGGAGGAAGTCATTTTCCCCGGATGGAGCGCCCACTTCCGGGTTGAGGGTTGGGACGGCTCACAGGAAGTCGCCTATCGCGTCAGCCACGGCGAAGAGGCGGTCTACGAAGGCCTCATTCGAAAGGATCCCATCGATAAAGACGAGATCGTCGTCGGAAGTCTCTCTTGCGACTCCAGTCGCACTAAAGGAGACCGTCCGAGTATTCGCAAAAATCTACTGATCCACGATCCGGATGTCCTCTTTTTCGCCGGAGATCAGACTTACCATCACACCGAGCACACGGCAGGATGGATCGAGTTTGGTCTGCGCTATCGCGAACTCACCAAGAATCGGCCCACCGTTACGATCCCCGATGATCACGATATCGGACAGGGCAACCTATGGGGACAGAGCGGGCGCAAGACCAGCATCGTTCAAGGACACGAAGGCGGCTACTTTTACCATCCGGAATACGTCAACATGGTGCAGCGCCAGCAGACCTGGCACCTGCCGGATGCATTTGATCCCACCCCCGTCGAGCAGGGCATCGAGGTCTACTACACCAGCCTTCGCGTCGGCGGCATCGACTTCGCGATCCTCGAAGACCGGAAGTTCAAATCAGGACCTTCCGGCAAGATTCCGGAAATGGGACCCCGTCCCGATCACATCAATGATCCTGCCTACGACCGCAGCGCAGTGGATCTACCCGGCCTCGTGTTGCTCGGTGATCGTCAGCTCAAGTTTCTCGACGAATGGGGTCAGGACTGGACCGGCGCTGAAATGAAGGCCGTCCTTTCCCAAACCGCCTTCTGCGGCGCAGTTCACATTCACG
>JBCCBR010000451.1:0-3408 GCA_039033935.1 Verrucomicrobiota bacterium | reverse complement strand
CTGGGACTGCTCAGATGCTCGCCAAGGCTGGCTACGCAGTCGCAAATATTGACTATCGTCTCGCTGAGGCAGCCAAATTTCCAGGCGCTGTCGCAGATTGCAAAGCGGCTGTTCGCTGGCTCCGAAGCAGAGCAAACGGACTTCGAATCGACCCCGATCGGATCGGAGCAATCGGAGGATCCGCCGGCGGTCATCTCGCGGCGATGCTCGCGACAACCGCTGATGGCAATGGCGACGTCATTCCCGGACCGGACATCAGCGACGCCATTTCGGTCGCGATTATCATGGGTGCAGGCGTTGACCAAGTGACTCGCGCCAAAGAGACTCCGGGCATCGCCAACCAACTCATCTTCTTCGGCGGCACGCTTGAGGAAAAGCCCGAAGTCTATGCCGCCGGATCGCCGATTACCCATGTTTCACCCGACACCGCCCCCATCCTCATGCTCGACGGCGAACTCGATCGCCCGGGCCAGCGGTATCCACTCTTCCGGGACAAGCTCTCGCGCGCTGGGGTCCCAAACGAGTTGGTTGTCGTTCCCGGCGCCAAGCATGGTCAATGGGCGAAACCACCGTTTCGCGATGGTTTTGTCTCGGCGATGCTCGAATATCTCGACTTTTACCTGAGAGGGCCTCGACCGAATCGCATTTTCGACGGCAAGACTCTGACCGGATGGGAGGGCGATCCAGATTGGTTCCGCGTCGAGGACGGGGCCATCATCGGAGGTCATCTCGATCGGGTTATCCCTCACAATTACTTTCTCGCCACGACTGAGGACTACCGCAATTTCGAGCTTCGCCTTCAGGTCCAAGCGGTCGCTGCCGAGCCCGGTAAAAAGACCAACGGAGGCATTCAGTTCCGCAGCGAGCGGGTGCCCGATACGACCCACGTCAAAGGCTACCAGGCCGATGTTGGTGAAGGCTGGTGGGGCATCATCTACGACGAGCACCGCCGCCGCAAACCGCTTACCCCGAAACCAACTCCCGAATTCGAGGCCGAGCTGCTCCGCCCCGGCTGGAACGATTACCACATCCGAGCGCTGGACGACCGCATTGAAATATGGATCAATGGGATAAAAACAGCCGACTATCAGGAAGAGGATCAGGAGATTGCAGTGTCGACCGGCTTCATCGCCCTACAGGTCCACAGCTCCAAGCACCCGATCGAAATCAGCTATCGCGACATCTGGCTGAAACCGCTCGATTAGGTCGAGGCAGCGGAGCAAGCCACCTTGCAAACGCTCAGTTCACGATCACCGCGTAGTCTCCCACTTCCATTCTCCGGAAGAGCTCCTTGGCACCGCTGTAAGGAGCGCGGATGCATCCGTGCGAAGCTGGGTAGCCGGGGCAATTACCGACGTGAGTGCCAAAAGCTGAAAAGCTAAATCGCTGGAAATATGGCATACTCGATCCATAGATACTGGAGGTGTGACGACGATGCTTGTCGCTGATGACATACTCGCCCGGAGGAGTCCGGTAGCCACGTTTTCCGGTTGAAACTCGGGTTGAGTAAACGGCAGTCCCACCTTCGTAAAGAGTTGCTCGCTGCGAGGAGAGATCGACGACCAGTTTGCGAGGCTGCACCTTGGGAGAGTGCCCGATCAAGCCAATCTGCTGCATCCGCACATCCTTATACCACGAGGCGATAATTGCCGCGCTGAGCCACTTCGGGGTGTAGGCATTGTGGTCTGCGCCAGCATCAGCGAGCGCTTGGGCAATGACATGATCGCCCTGAACCGAGGCCATCATGATTGGTCGGATCCGGCGATCAACCTTGAGGTGGTAGCGGAATTTCGAGCTTCGCTCAAACTTTTCGGCAAAGTCATTTGTCGCCGGGTAGCGCTCATACTGATCCGGGTCCACTCCGGCAGCAATCAGCGCGAGCGCCGTTCCCTGCATCTTGTTAGCAATGGCCCAGCCCAGCAGGGTGTGGCCGTCTCCCATCTTGACCTCTTTCACCGTCGCTCCTGCTTCGACCAGCGCGGTCGCCATCTCATCGTTGCCAAGTCGAATCGCGCGAGAGAGCCAGGTATCCTGATCGTCATAACGAGCGTCGGGATCAGCCCCGCCATCGAGCAGCATCCGGGCTGCTTTGTATCGCTCACGCTCGAGGCAGTAGGCGAGCGGATCCTGGCCATCTGGACCCGGCTGGCGCGGATCAGCTCCCGCGTCTAGAATCAGTCGAATCAAGTCATCCTGCCCGGTGAGGAGTGCTGCCCAGAGGTTATCCCCAATGCCGGCACCGGCATCCAGTAGGGTGCGGACCGCGTTCGTCGCACCGTCGTTGACTGCCGCGTCGAAAACGCGCTGACCCGTCCCCGGCACGATGCTTTCTGGATCAGCCCCGGCATTCAACAGCAGGTGCATCAGCGGATCATCGCGTCGCTGATAAGCTGCCGTCAAAAGACCCGGCGCGTCCATCTTCGAACCGGCAGCGATCAGTTGATAGCTGACCGCGACATTTCCCTGATCAACGGCGATTTGGAGGGGCGAAACCCCGGAGTCGTGGCCGATCGTGGCATCGGCTCCCTTTTCCACGAGCAGATCCACCATATTGAGGTCGTCATTTCGGGCCGCGATACTCAGGGCACTGAGACTCTCGGTGGAAACCTGATTGGGATCGGCTCCATGGGAGAGCAGCTTGTCGGCCTGGTCTGGTCTGCGAGCGGCGACCGCTTCATGGAGTAGAAGACCGCCGCCCGTGCCAGATACGTTGGTGTCTGCCCCGCGCGCGAGCAGCGCATCAAACATGCGGGGGTTGGCGCGATCCATCGCAAAAGCGAGCGAGGTCAGCCGGTTTCCCTTTCCACCATCGATCGAGGCTTCGATATCAGCTCCGCTTTCCAGCAGCAGATCGAACTGGTCGTCGCGGCCGTCAATCGTGGTCTCGATCAGAAGCGGTTTCCCTGACTCTCCCCGGCCATCCACACTGGCTCCGGCTTCGATAAATCGCTTCATCAGACCGAGATCTCCCTTTGCGGCTGCTACGGCGAGCGCGGGTGCCGACTGCGCCCCGAGATAATCGACGTCGGCATCGTTTTCGAACAAGTATTCGAGCATTTCCCCATCGTTCTGACGAGTTGCTTTGATCACAAAAGGGAGGCCGGGTTCCTCATCGACATCGATCGAGGCACCGAGACCAAGAAATCGATCAGCCAAGTCGAAATCTCGACGGCGCAGGGCTTGCCCAACGGGCGTGTCCCGCTCTACCGGCGTGGCCTGATCGAGGCTGGCGAGCACCGAGTCCTGAGTCAGGAGAAAGTCGATCGACTCGCGATTATCGCTTCTGACGGCTGCAAGCAGAGGCGTATTGCCCATCTCGTCGGCCTGCCCGAGCCCGACCTCGGCGTCCTGGAGGTTGCGAAGAATCTCCAAATCGCCCGATTCAGCCGCCTCGACAGCGCTGCGTGG
>JBCCBR010000450.1:0-3410 GCA_039033935.1 Verrucomicrobiota bacterium | reverse complement strand
ACTCCTTTCGGCGCCGATAGGCTACATGTTGAACACTCAATTGACATGTTGTTCACGTTTCAGAACAATAGAGAAGCCAGGCTTAGCCTGGCGCACCAAAGGCACAACGAAAAAGGCACGAAGAGCTATTGGGGCCGGTCAGGAAATGCGTCCCCGTAGGTCCATTTGCTCCCAGATCCCCGAACCCCGGACAGCTCCGTTTCTATCTCGATCGATGAAATCAAAAGTCCACACAGTCTCAGACACCTTCGTGCCTTTGTGCCTTCGTGTGAGAATTCCTCACCCACGCCCGCCATCCGCCCAGCTCGGTGAATTCTTCGGCCCCCTCGACTGCCAAGGTTTCACAGATGAAACCGGAGACTTCTCTACCATCCTCCAATTCCAGTTTCCCAATGCCGAGCGGACTCGGGATCTGACTAACAAACTCTCCAAATCCCGACGGTGATAGAGCCCAGACTTCGACCTCAATTGATCCACCTTTCGAATCGGATCGAATCAAGCCGGGGCGGGGCGGCAGTCCATCAACTTCAGGAATCACGAAGCCTTGGTAGTAGGGAGCTGTCCTCGTCTGGCGGACCTTGATCGCGGCGCGGTCGGTCAGTTGAAAGTTCAGAGGCAGACCTTCGAGGTGAGCTCCACAGACAGCGATTTCAATCCAGTCGGCTGGGCAGCAAGTTGTGATTTCACCGGTTTCAAAACGCTTTCCCCAGTTCAGCAGCCAGCGATCCCGTCCTGCTGGCGCAAATGCCGTGATGCCGAATGGAACACCACTTCCAAATTTGCCCGAGGGGACCGCGAGGGCGCAATAGTCGAGCAGATTCATGAAATTTGTGTAGTAACCCATATTCGAGTTCAGCTGGATCGGGTCCTCGGCGAGTTCCTCAATTGTGTAGGCTCTTGCAACCGTCGGGGTGAGAATGCAATCGACCCGATCCCAGACCTCATCCGCTCGCCGTTTCAGTTCCGCGAGTTGGTAGATTGCTCGAAAAGCTTCGATCGCTTTTGGTGCGCTACCGCCCGAAATGATCTCACGCGTCACCGGGTGAAGTGCTTCCGGGCTACTCGTAATCAAGTCTTCCACCGCAAGATAGCGCTCGGAAACCCATGGCCCCTCGTAAAGGAGTCGGGCTGCTTCGAGAAACGGTGCTAGTGATACCGAGACTGGTATCCCGCCAAGCGATTCAGCCCGGAGGATTGATTCTTCAAAAAGACCTGGGCCGAGATCATCTCCGAACCATTCGAGGTCTTCGTCTCGCGGAACGCCAAAGCGAAAACTCTCCGTGAATGCTGCATCCTCAGGGAATCCAGCCCTCGAATAGGGGTCACTCGAATCGTAGCCCTCAGCCACCGCAAGCACGGCCTCGGCATCTGCAGAACGGTTCGCAAAGATAGAGACACAGTCGAGCGTGCGGCAGGCCGGGACAACACCTCTGGTGCTCAATCGCCCACAGGATGGCTTGAGCCCGACCAATCCATTGAGCGCAGCCGGAACTCGACCAGATCCTGCGGTGTCGGTCCCGAGGGAAAAAGCGACCTGGCCGCGCGCCAACGAGATGGCTGAACCGGAGCTCGATCCTCCCGGGATGTAACCAGGCACGACGGCATTCTCGGGAATCCCGTAAGGCGAGCGTGTCCCGACAAGTCCGGTTGCGAACTGGTCGAGGTTGGTTTTGCCAATCGGAATTGCCCCAGCAGCGATCAGCTTTTCGACAACCGTTGCCGAATCACTCGGCTCGTAGACAAAATCAGGACAAGCAGCTGTCGTCGGAAGCCCGTCGAGATCGATGTTATCCTTGATTGCGAATGGAACCCCAAAGAGCGGCTTCCCTTTTGATCCTGTCCGCTCGAGCTCAGCAGCGAATCGATCGAGGATTTCATGACTGAATCGCGAAATCCAAATCCGCTCCGACTCGGGCTCGGATTCAATTCGCGCAATAAGCGCATCGATCAACTTCCGGGGACTCAACAAACCCGAGTCGTAGCTATCCCGAAGATAGGAAAGAGTCAGCAAGGCGGGCAGTGAATCACTCATGATGGCTCAATCGCGAGGACGGCTTCCCCTGGGCGGACTGGATCACCGATTTCTCGAAGGACTCCGCTCACCGTTCCTCCGCAGGGCGCTGTCACCGTGATTTCCATTTTCATACTTTCGACGATGGCGACCTCATCACCAGCCCCGACCGTTGTCCCAGGATCGACAAGACATTTCCAGAGGGTGCCGGCGACGGGTGATTTCGCAGCGATCTGGCCGGCGGCGATTTCCGATTCCTCGGATGTCGGCACTTCAACTTCCTCGGCCACGAAGTTCATCTGGCCGGTCTCAATCCAGCGCTGCCTTTCAGCTTCGAATGCCTGTCGCTGCGATTTCTGGAAACTGGCAATTGAGGTTGCCTCTGATTCAAGGAAATCCCGATACTGCCCTGGCCGAAAAGTCGTTTCTTCCACTTCGATCGAGTATTGGCCCGCCAAAAAACCCTCTCGCATATCGAGTAGTTCTTCAGCCGAAACCGGATACCAGCGAATCTGATCGAAAAATCTCAACAACCACGGGTAGCCAGGCTCAAAGACCTCGGTGGTGCGAAAACGATTCCAGATGGGTAAAGTCCGCCCGACAAACTGGTAGCCGCCGGGGCCTTCCATTCCGTAAATGCAAAGGTAGGCTCCACCGATTCCTACCGAGTTTTCAGCGGTCCAGGTGCGGGCCGGATTGTATTTCGTGGTGACGAGGCGGTGCCTCGGGTCCAGCGGTGTTGCCACTGGCGCCCCGAGATAGACGTCACCGAGACCCATCACCAGATAGCTCGCATCGTAGACGATCTTTTTGACCTCATCGACTGAATCAAGTCCATTGATACGGCGGATGAATTCAATGTTGCTGGGACACCAGGGCGCATCGGGGCGCACTATTTGGGTGTATTTTTCGATGGCCTCACGAGTTGCCGGATCATCCCATGAAAGAGGGAGGTGGACGATCCGGGAGGGAAACTCCATTTCCTCAACCGGCGGAAGTGTCGCAACTCGCTCACGAAGATCCGCGAGGACCGATTCCCCTGCGATCCTCGTTGGATCAAACTGGACCTGCAGCGAACGAATCCCCGGGACCCGCTCGAGGAGTCCGTCGAAGGGGTTTGCTTCAAGAGATTCGTAGAGCGCCTGTGCCCGAAATCGGAGGTCGAGGTCGAGCTCCATTTCTCCAAACTCGACGAGAATGACTCCATCACCGCTCGCCCGAAAGGTGGTCTCAACTTCGTCGCCGTCTCGCTCGATCCGATCGAGAACAGGACTACCGAGCAGAGCCGATTTCTCAGCGACAAGCTGCTCAGCCGGAGCGTCTCCTGAGAGGTAGGCTTCCTGGTCGCGAAGTAGAGATTCAGCTTCGTCGAGACCAACACATTGAAACCGAACCCGGT
>JBCCBR010000449.1:0-3410 GCA_039033935.1 Verrucomicrobiota bacterium | reverse complement strand
GATGACACCCCGGTGGCCCGGCTACTCCCTGTATACCTCGACCGCCTTGACCAGGGTATCCCGGCTGCTGATGCAGTTTACGACCTCACTCGCGAGGGCTGGCTCGAGCCATGGATGAGGCTCGAGGCGCAGCAAGATGACGAAGAAGCACGGCTCGCCTACATGACCCCATTTTTTACGGTGAACCGGATTCCGGCTATCAAACCCGGAGCCAGCATTCTCGCGACCGTGACCGATCCGGCGTCCCGTGAACTCCCTGCTCTCGTCAGCCACCGATATGGGAGTGGGCGTGCTGCTGCCCTCACGATCGGTGATCTTTGGCGCTGGGGGATGAAAGACGCTGAGCAGCAGGAGCGTCTCGCCAAGACTTGGCGTCAACTGATACGCTGGGCCGTTAATGACGTTCCCAATCGGGCGACGCTCAGCTGGAGCGACGGAAAATCCAGCGCGCTTCCCTTGACCGATCTGGCAGTATCGGTCCGAGATCAGGAATTTGATCCTCAAGATGATGCCTCGGTTGAGTTGGAAGTGACCCCGCTCGAGGGCGAGCCCCGCCGCGTCACCACTGAGCCTTCGCTCGAAGAGCCAGGGCTTTTCTCGGCTAATTACCTCTCTGGTGAGGAGGAGCGTGGCTTCCGCGTCAGGGCGACTGTTCGCGACGGATCGGGAGAGTTTGTCAGTGAAGAAGTCACAGCGCGGGCGCTCAATCCTCTTGCCGAAGAGTTTGCCACCATCGGTGCGGGCGAGACGGGTCGTCAATTTTTAGCATCACTCGCCAGTGCGACAGGCGGTGAGCTCATCACCTGGGAAGATCGCAGTCAGCTTCCAGATCTACTTTCCGAGCTGAACTTGCCAATGACCGAAATCACTCAGCGACCTCTCTGGCATTCGCCATGGCTATTTTTGCTGGCACTGTCCTGCTTCATTGGCGAGTGGGCTATCCGGCGGAGGCGCGGTTTTCTATAAGAATGAGATTTTTTCTGCTAGTGACAGGGTTTCTTTGGCTCTCTGAGATGGAGACGACAGCGGATTCGTCTCGGCTTGAAGTGCTCGCCATCGTCGGCGCTGGTGGTGCCGACGAGTATGCTGCAATTTTTGCTGAGACAGCTGTGCTCTGGGAAGCAGCTGCACTGAAAGGCGGAGCTCAGTTTCAACTGATCGAGGGGGATAAGGACGAAGACTCTCGCGACCAGATCGAAAAAGCGATTACCGAAAGCAAGGCCGACGAGCTTTGGATCGTGCTGATCGGCCACGGGACCTTTGACGGGCGGCTAGCTAAATTCAATGTGCGAGGGCCGGACTTTACTGATGACGAAATGGCATCTTGGATTGAGAGCTACTCGGGCCGACTCGTCCTCATCAACGGAGCCTCAGCCAGTGGTTCGTTCATCCGCAAAGTCGGAGCGCCAGGGAGGGTGGTGATCACTTCCACAAAAAATGAAGCTGAGGTGTTTTACTCCCGGTTCGGAAAGTATTTCGCCGAGGCGATCAGCGGGTTGGAAGCGGCGGATGTGGATAATGATGATCAGGTCTCACTGCTTGAGGCCTGGCTTTACGCCAGCAGTGAAGTTTCTGATTTTTTCGAACGCGAAGGCCGTATCGCGACTGAACACGCGTTAATCGACGACAGTGGCGACCAGCTCGGGTCACGGGCTGAATGGTTTGAAGGCACCACCCCAACAAGGACTCCGCGTAAGGATGCCGCGCCCGATGGCGACACCGCGGCTCAGCGTGTGCTGATCAAAAACGCTTTTGAGCAACGGTTCAGCGAGACGCAACGGACTCGTCGGGACGAATTGGAGCGGGAACTGAAGCAGCTTCGCCGCGCACGCTCTTCGCTGGATGAGGACGATTACTACGAGCAAATTGAATCGATCCTGGTCGAGTTGGCGGAGCTTTATGAAACGGTCTCCGAGGCAATCGAGCCGGAGAGCTGAGACGAGTCGCCATGGCAATGCTGAAAGGTAAGGGGCGCGTCACTTTTGGGGCGATCTGGGTTTCGATTCTGGGGTTGTTAGTAATTGGCACCGGAATCTGGTTCGTCGAGGTCGAGCCAGAATGGGCTCGCTGGGTGGTAAGCTCGGTCGCTGGCTTCTGTGTGATGGTCGCGCTCCTGTGGCGCAAAGTGAGCGGTGAAACCGAAGATGAGGAGGAACAGATCGAACTCGTCGAGATGGCTCGTGATGCTCTGCGCTCGGAATCGAAACGTCTCGAAACAAAAAGACGAAAGCTCGAAGCGGTAGTCTCAGCTTACGGCGAGTGGATGGAGTTCCCCGACTTTGATGAACTGCAAAGCGTCGACTGGCAGGCTGAGGATCGAAGCCAGGGCGACCTGCGAGTTGCTGATCTGATCGATGAGGAGGCCGATCGAGTCTTCCTCGCATTTTCCTCGGGAGACTACTGGCGAGAGGGAAACTTCGAGACGCGCCAGTTGGTGCTCGATCTCTTTTCTTTCGTCGAAAAAATTGCCTGCGTTTACCAGCCCGACGCGAAGCGGCCCGTGCTGGAAATGAATCTCGAGAATTTGCTTAAGGCAATCAACCGGGCCTCTCTCCAGATCATTCTGCTATTGGAAGGCGTCCCGGTTCTCAAGCTTCACGAAATGAATTTGCGGACTTTGTCTGATCGCATTCGTCTCGCTTCCAAGGGTTACCGCACTTACAAAAAAATGCAGCCCTACATCGATGTGGGCCGCTACCTATTTCAGGGAGGCAAGATGCTGCTGGCGAGTAATCCTCTCATCGCTGCCGGAGTTATCGCTGGATCCGAGCTCGCTGTTCGGGGCGGCAAGGAAATGGGCAAGCGCATGGCCAATGCCTATTTCCTGAGCACTCTGCGCGAAGCTCTCGGGATCATCGCGTGGGAGACGGCTGGTGTTTATGACCGGACTCATCGCTATCGCAGCTCCGACTGGATATTCGGGGTAGAACTGGCGCATCTCCTCAGCCAGTTCGATGCAACGCAGGAAGTGCTCCGGGAATCGTTTAAGGCGCTCGGCGCCTTGCCGCTGCGAAGCAGCTACGATCGCATTTTTCTTTATCGTTGTATCGCCCACAACGTCAGTCCGAAGCCGCACCAGTTTGCTCAGCCAGACCTGCTCAGTGAGGAAAAGCGAGAGCAGATTTTTACAGATCTGCTCGCCTTTTATGAGAAGCACATCGCCGACGACCCGGAGGTGCAGAGCAAGGCGACTCAAAAATGGCGCGATGGACTAGCCGAACGATTAGGTCTAGGCGCGGACGACTGAGCAAATAACGTCCCTACCTCGCGAGCGGTAGGGAACTTCGTCCCCGAGGTCCGCCGCCCTATTCTGCTTCGGGACGTGCCTCCTTCAACTGGCCAGCAGCTCGGCCATCGCGGACGAGGGAGAAAATAACGTCCCTACCTCGCGAGCGGTAGGGAACTTCGTC
>JBCCBR010000448.1:0-3415 GCA_039033935.1 Verrucomicrobiota bacterium | reverse complement strand
GGCTATGCCGGGCATGAATCGCCGGAAGAGCGCGCCTACCGCGGAGACTCCGATCCCGAGACCATCGAGCAGCGGTGGGCGAATAAGGAGGAAGTCTCAGGAGCTCAGGCAGAGCTTCACGATGCCGAAAAGGTGTCCGATGCGTTCGCCGGAGTGATTGCGTCGGTCTCTAAATCAACTCCGAGCTCGGTTGTTGTTCCAGGGTCGCCTACGTTTATCAAACAAAACGAGGCCCCGGCTGAGCCTGCGTCCAAAGAAGGCGAGCCGACGTCTGACACCGCCGAAGCTGACCAAGAGGACGCTGAGGGAGGCGAGACTACCGCCCCGACTGCGGATCAGGCTGATCAGAGTGACGGCGCTGAGCCCGAGTCTGAGGCTAAGGCTGAACCAGAGGGCGAGACTACCGAGGCAGCGGAAAGTGAGAAGCCTGCCGCTGAAACAAAGCCAGAGCCGACTGAGTCCGCAAAACCGGCCGAAACCGCAACACCGGGAACGAGCGCGCCTGAGGCTGCTGATACTCCTAAAGATTCACCTGCTGAGCCAGCCGATACAGAGCAATAGCGTTCGACAGTTCAGTTGAAAAGATGTCTATGACTCCCCCACAACCAACGACGGAAGAAATGAATGAACGGGCCGCGATCGATCGATCGACGCGTTATCCGGTTCTTTTTTTCTTCACCAGTGGAGCCGCCTGGCTCTTTGTGGCGACCTTGCTCGGTTTCCTGAGTTCGCTGAAGCTGCGAGTCCCTGGATTGTTCGATGAGCTTTCGATTCTGGGTTATGGGCGCCTCTTCCCGGCACACCTCATCGCATTTGTCTACGGTTGGGCGATGCAGGGTGGTATCGGGGTGATGCTGTGGCTAATGGCGCGGATGACACGGAACGAGCTGCGTCACGGTGTGACGATCATCGTCATCGGGCATGTCTGGAATGCCGCTGTGACACTCGCGCTCATCGCGGTGATCTTTGGATTCGGACGAGGCATTCCACTGCTGGACTTTCCGAAGTGGGTGTGGCCCATTTTTGCGCTTTCGTATCTACTCACGGTGGCGTGGATCATCCCGATGTTTAAATCTCGGCGAGGCGGATCGGTTTACGTGTCTGAAAAGTTTCTGATCGGGGCGGCGGTCTGGTTCCCGTGGATTTTTATAACGGCTAATATCCTGATCAACAAAGGGACCGCTCCAGTGATGGGGGCTGGCATCAATGCCTGGTATATCTCCAACCTGATCTACTTTTGGATGGCGCCGATCTCGCTGGCGATTGCCTACTATCTGGTGCCAAAAATTTCAGGTCGTCCGATTTACAGCTACCCGCTCGCGAACTTCTCGTTTTGGGCGCTTGCGGCGCTCGCCGGTTGGACAGGGTTTTCCCGTTACATGGGCGGTCCGCTCCCCGCTTGGATGCCAGCCGTGAGTGGTGCGGTCACGTTTTTTATCCTTGTTGCTGTGGTTGTCACTGTCTCCAATCTCGCGCTCACCCTCAAAGGTCGCAGCAAAGTTTGGGAATACAGTCCCTCGCTCCGGTTCACCATGTTCGGTATTTTGATGCTCGTGATCTACGTGGTGCTTGCGGCCGCGAGCAGTACCTTTTTCTTTGGAAGGAACCTTCAGTTCACCCACTTCCTCGTTGGTCTCGATACGCTCGCATTTTATGGTTTCTTTTCGATGACCTTGTTCGGTGCGATTTACTTCATCGTCCCGAGGATTACTGGCGCAGAATGGCCGTCGGGAAAAAAAATCCGGACACATTTCTGGTTTAGCGTTTATGGAATCATCACGCTCGTCGTCATCATGTTGGTTGGCGGTATTGCGCAGGGTGGCAATATTGCTCAATGGGATCAGGCCTTTTCGGTCTCTTTCGTGAATTCTACTGCCTACGTGGTTGGAAGAGTCGTCGCCTGGGCCTTGATTTCTTTCTCTAACTTCGCTTTTCTTTATCAACTGGCGCTGATGTTCATCGGAAAAGGACGGAAGTCCGAGGGGCCAACCCTCATTCACGCGGAGCCAGGGACGGTTTCTAGTGCGAGAGAGGCGGCGGGGATCACGTAGCGTCTCGTGGCAATTGTTTAAGCAAGATTCATGAATTTTAACTCTTTGCAGAAGCTTCTCGGTGGCCTCACTTTGGCTTTTGTGTTGCCGTGGCTTTTCCTGATTTTGATTCCGTTCATCGCTGATTCGAATGCGCAGCCAGTTCCTTATGGCGAGGAAGCGGAGGTCGAGGGCGGGGTGGTTGCCTACCCCGACAAGGCCCTTTATCGCCATGGTCAGAGCGATTTTGGTGCTCAAGTCTACGCTGCTGAGGGCTGTGCTTACTGCCACACTCAGGTGGTGCGACCAACGTATGCGGGGCCCGACATGTGGCGCCCGGGATGGGGCGGTCGCGAGGAAGAAAACCTCGCCCGAGAGACTCATCCTGGTGACTATCGCATGGAGGCAGTGGCACCGCTCGGCTATCAACGCATCGGACAGGATCTTTCGAATGTCGGCCATCGTATCACCACTGCGGAGGAAATGCACCGCCATCTCATCGACCCGCTGAGCATTGATCAGGATAGTGGCATGCCGGCCTACAAGCATCTCTACCGCAAGTCGCCTTACGGTGAGGGGATGGAGCCGACTCCTCGTGCCGAAGCTCTCGTGGATTACTTGCTCTCACTCAAAAAAGATCAACCCATCCCTGGAAAAGGTTAAACCCGGAAATCGATTCGAAAGTCGCTGTCTCGTAAGGAAAAATGGAAACCGAAGCTGATAATCTCGATTACAAGCGCGGCACTGTAAGTGCCACGAAGCTTCACGACTCGGTCAAGCGGGAGCACTCGCTCACGGAGGGTGGCGAGGGAGCCATCGGCATCACTGTCATGCTCGTGAGCGCGGTCGCATTGATTGTGGGAGGTGGACTTTTGTTTTCCACAAGTAATGGCTTTAGCTCGAGCATTTACATTAGCGATAGCTATGTGCCCGAGCCTCGTCCGTCCCTCGGGGACACCGTAGAAGACGCCGCCGAGGTGGCATGGATCGAGGATTGGATGAAAGACGGGAAGCGGGTCTACAACAACTGTATCGCCTGTCACCAGGCTTCTGGCTTGGGAATCCCGGGTCAGTTTCCTCCCCTAGTCGGATCGGAGTGGACCGATGGTGGGACGAGTCGGTTGGGGGCAATTCTTCTGCATGGAATCAACGGACCGTTTACCGTTGCTGGGCAAACTTACAACCAGCTGATGCCAGCCTGGAACACGCTGAGCGACGAAAAAATCGCGCAGGTGATCACTTACATTCGACGCGAATTTGGGAATCTCCCCGAAGGCGAAGACGGCGTAGTTACCACAGAGATGATTAAGAGCGCCAGGGAGCAATTTAGCGGGCAGGCGGTGCCATACACCGAGGCTGAGCTGCTGGCGATACCGGCCGATGAG
>JBCCBR010000447.1:0-3426 GCA_039033935.1 Verrucomicrobiota bacterium | reverse complement strand
CCATCGAGCGTCAGCATATCGCTGACGGAGCCCTCGTTCTCTGAAGGGACTGCGACGATCTTGCAGTCGCGCGCGATCGCCCCTCGAATCTTGCCATCGATTCCGCCAACACCCCCGACTTCGCCCTGCGCATTCATCGCCCCCGTCACCGTAAATCCAGTGTCGTAAGCGTGATCCTCGATCATTGCCTCGACCAGGAGTGCACAGGCTACCCCGGCAGAGGGTCCGTCTTTGGGGATATACTGCTCTTCGAAGGCAAATTCGATCTGTGGATTGCCAGCCCGATCCGAATGCCGAGTGCGAATGAACTCGGCGACCTCTTCAGCGGCGTCTGTCATCATCGAGCCGACTTCCTGATTGAATCCGAGGTGGAAGTCGCTCGTGTCAGATTGGCCGACGATGGTAGCCATCATTTGAGAGGCCTCACCAGCGAATTGCGAACCGCTGATTTCCTGGACGAGCAGACCTTTGATGAGTGCCTGACCACGAACAAAGCTCCCCCGATTCTCGAGTGACGCACCAGGAAGATCGACACGGTGAACCCCTGCAGTAGTGAGCTTGGCGGTCACCAGGGTATTATCGATCTTTTCTGTCGACCTCGAGGCAAACTCAGGGGCCGACTCCGAAGTGTTTTCGGCAAATTTTCTTGCTCTTGAATCGACTCGTGTTGACGGTATTTCAATCTCACCGGCCGTTACTAACCGTAAGGTCTCCAGCTTCAGGCAAGAATTCACATCTTCAGGATCGAGTCGGACCGCAAGCTCGATGAGGTCCTGATACATAAATCGAAGCGGGTGGTCAAATTCGCCAGCGCGTGGATTTCGACCGGTTACTAGCATTGCTGAAGATGCCGCTGATTGAAGTCTCACGATAACGAGAAATTTCTCCGGTGCTTCGAAACGGAGCTCATCCGGTAGGTGCTCTTTGGTCGGATAGATCGCCCGATAATGAGCCATGAGCTTTTGCGCGTGAAGACGGACCTCAGCGGAGGCGTCTTCGCCGGGTAGCTCAATGACATTGTTTAGCGCTTCAAGTATTTCCTCAATTGTCTTTCCATCGGGAAACCACTCGGGGTCGAGGCTCTCAACATGCGAATCTGCCGGCAGCGGCAGATCGATAACCCGGGGGCGGGCACTCAACGAACCACCCGAACAGACAATAGTAAGAACTGCTGAGACGATATTAAGATAAGCCAAGGACCTCATTCGACACGCTCCTGCACCAACGGATTGCTCCGCAAATTGAGAATTTCTGAGTAGATCGCCTTGCCGAGTCGTTCCTGCTCGGAAACCCCATCACCAACCCGGCTAGAAGCATCATCGAGTTTCAGCACGGCGGCAGCCATCGGTCGCATCAGCGGATCGATGCGGTTAACGTTTCCTCGTAAGCTCGCGACTCCGACGCTTTGATCGATCCTTACGTCTACTTCTTCCTCGCCCGAAATGTCGAGCGGCTCGAAAACCATATCGATCGAGCTGCGCATCGAGAGATACCGAGGGAGATCTCGATCCAGATAACGCAGGATAAGGCGCGCTGAAAGGTGGCGTGGCTCTTTTTCCAGAACTCCTCGGAGACGATTCGGGAGATGGGGATTCTTGAAATGCTGGCGCCCTTCGGGCCCTTTGAGGACCCGTGCAATCTCCGCGAATTGTCTAACCGCCTCGGTCGTGGCCTCGAGCCGGCGCTCTGGGAAAGCGAGTTCGAGAGCCTCATTGACTTCAGTGATCTCGATGACTTGGGTGTCGAGAAAAATAAGCGGACCCCGCAACAAGAGGAGATCCTCGAGCGAGCTGCGATCGCCCCGAGGCACCACGGTGATAGCGAGATGGGACTCTCGATTGTCGAAGATGCGATCTCCCAGATCGTAGATCGGCTGGACCGAGCCGTCGGCATTGACATCTGCGACATAGGCAACCTCGGCTGAGGGCAAAGTAGACTGCAGCATAGATACAAGTCCGACCGTGAGAGCGAGGGTCGGCGCCGGTCCGTCACGGGCAGCATGATGGTCCTCTCGATACGCAATATCGGCGGCGAGATGTTTTCCCCGCAGTTGCTCAGGCTGTTCGAGGGCGAGGTAGTGAATCGCCTCGCGAAAAGCAGACACGCTGTAGCTCTGCTCAAGATCCCCGAGTTTAAAATCAAAGTGGGGCCCGTCTTCTTGCTGGAAGAGTTGAAGATCCACCTCGATCGGACCGGATGTCGACAGGAAAGCGATCGAGGCTGAAGCATTCGCCTCGGGCGCGTTCGAATCCACCGCAGCCGCCTGAGCAGCTACCTGATCGGAAAACTTACCAAAGGTAAATGAGGGCCCGAGCTCAACTCCAAGCCCAGTCAGGTGGACAGCGAATGGGATCGCCGAATCGGGCCAGGCGATCGCCGACATCGCATCCGAAAGCTCGACACCGGCATCTTCGAGCGAAAGCTCCGAATCTTTGCGGAAGCTCGATACAAACAACGTATGCTCAGCCACAAAGGCACTCAGGTCTATTGGATCGATCCGACGAGCTGCCGCTGCCACCTCTGCCCGAAGATGCCAGTCGATTTGCTCGCTCTCGGCAATTGAGACCAGACAATCGAGTAGCTTCTCGCGTTGTTCGCTGGTTCCCCAATCGCCGTCTCCCGGATAAGGTATCGTGCGAAGATCGATGAGCTTGCGATCCTGGGAAAGACCTACCCCGATAGAAGTGCCGAGCATCAAAAAACAACTCGTGAGCTGGCACATGCGAAGACAGCGACGCTTCATTAGTCTAGTCCAGCGCAGATCTCGCGCCAATGACAAGCCCCAAGTTGCTACTGCGAAGCAAATTTTGTGAGCAGCCCTTTTTCCCGAGCCACATGCATGACCCTGAGGAATAGGAGCCCGGCAAGTCCGAGATAGAGAATATTGATCCCAGTCGCGATACCCAATTGTCCCCACCCGATTTCGCCGCTGCGGAGAACCTCGCGCATCCCTTCGAATATGTAGGAGCAAGGGAGACACTGCGAAGCAATCTGGAGAGCGCGGGGCAGCTCCGAAACGGGGTAGTAGACCGCCGCAAAGGGCTGAATAAAGAATGGCACCGCCCAGGCGAGGGTCTCAGCGGCAGGTCCCCAGCGCACAATCAGTGCGGTTGAGATCATGCCCAGAGCCCACCCAAAGATGAGCAGGTTTGCGATGTAGGGGATCAGCGCCCAGCCGAGTTGAAGGATGTCGAATGAGTAAAAAAGAGCTGACAATACCGCGAGCATTGTCGAGGTCACCGCCGCCCGCATCAGACCGACTCCATAAGTGGCAAGCAGGTAATCGAAGTGACCTACCGGGGCGCCGAAAACATTCAGCAGATTGCGCGACCAGACGTCTTCGAGGAAAAAGATCGCGACGCCCTGCTGCGCCCGGAAAAGAATATCCCAGAGGATCACCGCCCCGATCAGAAAGGTGATTTCGTG
>JBCCBR010000446.1:0-3429 GCA_039033935.1 Verrucomicrobiota bacterium | reverse complement strand
GTCATGATGATGACTTTGTGGTAACGGACTTTTTCGAGATTGAAAGAGCCCTCCATCTCGCCTTCACCAATGCCAGCACCAATAGCGGTGATCATGGTCTGGATCTCCTTGTTCTGGAGCACTTTGTCGAGACGAGCCTTTTCAACGTTGATGAGCTTGCCTCGGATCGGGAGGATCGCCTGGGTTCGACGATCGCGACCCTGCTTAGCTGAACCTCCCGCTGAGTCTCCCTCAACAATGTAGAGCTCGCTCTCCGCGGGGTCACGAGAGGAGCAGTCCGCAAGCTTCCCAGGCAGGCCGCCACCCGACATCGCAGACTTGCGGACGGTCTCACGGGCCTTCCGCGCCGCCTCCCGAGCGCGTGCAGCGTTGAGCACTTTTTCGACAATCGATTTCGCGATCTTCGGGTTTTCCTCGAAATAGGCAGCAAGACCTTCGTAGACGATTGAGTTGACGACACCCTCGACCTCGTTGTTGACGAGCTTCTCCTTGGTTTGGGAGCTGAAGCGGGGATTCGGATGTTTGATCGAGATCACCGAAATGACGCCCTCGCGACAGTCGTCACCCGAGAGGGTGGGGTCTTTGTCTTTCAGGAGCTTGTTCGACTTGGCGTAGTTGTTAATCGCCCGAGTCAGAGCGCTTCGGAAACCTGAGAGGTGAGCGCCGCCGTCACCGTTGGGAATTGAGTTGGCAAAGCAGAGAATGTTCTCGTGATACTCGCCGGTGTATTGCATCACGATATCGGCATAGCAGTCATCTTCGACTGTCTTGCCGGCGTCATCGATCTCGACGACACGTTTGCCCTTGAGAACAATCGGATCGCTATGGACCAAGTCTTTGTTTTCGCCAAGTTGCTTCACAAACTCGACGATGCCGTCTGGGTAGAAAAACTCACGAGTCTGGCTCGACTCCTCTCTCTCGTCATCGAGGACGATGCGGATGCCGGGGTTGAGGAAAGCCAGCTCGCGAAGGCGGGTCGAGAGGTAGGCGAAGTTGAAATCGATACCCCCGGTGAAAATGGTCGTGTCCGGGAAGAAAGAAATGCGGGTACCCGTTTTGGAGGCGTCTTTGAGATCGCCCACCACCGCGAGCGGCTTGGTGGTGGCCCCCCGTTCGAATTCGATGTGGTGGATTTTGCCATCCCGATAGACATCGGCTTTGAACCAGTCCGAAAGCGCGTTGACACACTTTGCTCCGACTCCGTGGAGACCTCCCGAGAATTTGTAGGCCCCCTGGCCAAATTTGCCGCCTGCGTGCAAATTTGTCAGCACAAGCTCGATCGCAGGGATGCCAAACTTCGGATGCATGTCGACCGGGATGCCCCGTCCATCATCCTCCACTGAAATGGATCCGTCAGCATGGATGGTGATTGTGACCAGATCACAAAAGCCGGCGAGATGCTCGTCGATTGAGTTGTCCAACACCTCGAAGACGGTGTGGTGGAGCCCGCGCTCGGTCGCCGGATCTCCGATATACATGCCGGGGCGCTTCCGGACCGCTTCGAGCCCTTCCAGCTTGTCAATTTGCGCGGCATCATAGTCGCCGGATGGCTTGGGAGGTTCAGTGGTGTCTTCTACGGTGGCCATGGGTTTAAAACGGGGTTTTACGGGGTGATCCAGATGGGACCTTTGGAGGTGTTTCGCCCGGGGAATCTCATTGGAGCAGGGGCGATGCGAGAGGGCTCCAGGGTGCTGAGTTTTGCCTGTTTCCGATAGGCGCTACGGACTCAAGAGTTCCAGCTGCTTTATAGCCCAGAAACCGCCATTTTTCAAGGGTTTCAGCGGTATTTGAGTGCCCTGAATTCGGGCGTCAATGCGGCTCAAAATTTGTAAATTTCCGCCAGATTTTTGTAGCGTCCTTTCGGGCTGGACTCGGAACAGATTTTGTCGCTCCCAACGATCGTTGGGAAGGGTGCAGATCTCGCCTCTCGCCACAAATTGGGTCCCAACTTGGCGGCTTCAGCAGAACTGGACTATCGGACTGGAAGCCAGCGCCCACGAGCAGGTGAGCTAACTCCCCTGCAAGGTCATGATTGAGAAGTCTTCGAGGATTTCAACAGCTTCCTGAGTGCATGGGGGAGCCCATGCTAGATCTCAAAGAGATCGGTTAGGCACGAGTCTCGGAACGAATTTGTCTTGCTGGACGATTGCAGAGACTGGTTCGTGATTCGGCCGAATTAACCGATCTCCTCGCCTGATTCTTTATTCGTCGACTTTACGCCACCAATCGGCGTCCTGTTCCCAGGGATCCGAGCCCTCGCCGGGCTCTTCGCGAGCGTCTAGTTGACGCTGACCGCCGCGCGCCGTCTGACGCTCCTCTTCCTGAGCAATCTCTTCGAGCAGCTGGTCGATGTCGTCGGGTGCTTCGGCGAATTTCTTCTCGCGATGGACGATGTAAGCGAAAAATATCGCGATTCCGCTGATCATGCCGACAACGAGGCCCACCATAAAAACCGCGGCTAGGCTGTCGGCGGCAGCCCACTTGCTGACGCCGAAACCGAAGTCGGCGAAGGCTTTTTCGTTAACCTGCAGCAACATCTCGATCACTATCAATCCGATAATAAAGGCTCCAAGGATGAAGGCAAATCGGTTCCAAGAGATTCTCATGGCGAAGGTAGCAAGCGGTTCGTGTTTCGCAAAAATACGATTCAGAATAACCCAATCGTCGCATAGTTGAAAAGAAAAAGGAGGTTCTGACGGTATTTTGTCTCACGATCGAGAATAGCAGGATCCAGGAAATTCAGGGTTGGAGGCCGCAGTCAGATCATGATAAACCGGCGGATGCGTTCGATTTACTGTTGTCTCTTGTTTCTGGCCTCGTTCCTCGCATCTGGATCCGGTCTCGGTGACGACCGCCCCAATCTTGTCTTTTTATTCACCGATGATCAGGCGTGGAACACGCTTGGCTGCTACGGGAACGACTCAGTCGTGACACCGCACATCGATGCTCTTGCTGCTGACGGGATGGTCTTCGATCGGCACTACAACACGACTGCGATTTGCATGGCGAGTCGAGCCAGTGTTATGACAGGCCTTTTTGAGTATCGGCATGGCTGCAATTTTGAGCATGGGCATCTCACTGTCGAAAAGTGGCGGCAGTCCTATCCAGTGCTGCTCCGCGCGGCCGGCTACCGGACCGCCATGGCAGGCAAGATCGGGCTCGAAATCTGCGACGAACCTGAGGGAAAGGGCCGTCTTCCTGAGTCGGACTTTGATGTCTGGGGAGCTGGCCCGGGTCAGACAAAATACCGGACTGATCAGAATCCTTCGATCGCCCAGTATGCCGATGAATTTCCTCACGCAACTCGTGCTTACGGCGCCTTTGGGCGTGACTTCGTTATTGAATCGGCAAAAGGAGAGGCGCCTTTTTGCTTGTCGATCAGTTTCAAGGCCCCGCATCAACCCGTTCAGCCAGACCCTGCATTCGATG
>JBCCBR010000445.1:0-3440 GCA_039033935.1 Verrucomicrobiota bacterium | reverse complement strand
GTCGGTCCAACTCGAAAGCACCGCATGTTTCAGACAGAAATGTTAGCTCGCCGCAAACTCTGCCATCGTCGCTGTGATGATTGCTACGCTGACGGCACCGGCATCGGGCTTCCCGACTGACTTCTCTCCAAGCGTTTTGGCGCGCCCCATTGTCGCGACGAGATCTTTGCTCGCCTCCTTGCCGGCCTCGGCCGCTTCGGCGACCGCCTTGAGAGCATCAGCGACAGACAATCCAGAGACCGAGCTCGCTGCTTCGGCAGCTGGTGCGGTCGCGTCGACCATCGTTTTGTCGCCCGGCTTGGCCCCACCTCTCTCCATTAGGGCATCCGATGCGGCAGGAAAGAAAGCCGCCACCCCTTCCCCATCGAGGGCCTCGGCATCACCCAAAGCTTTTCCTCCTGCTCGGAAAAATGTTCCGAAAAGAGCGCCGGAAGCTCCCCCCATGGTCGACATCATCGCCTTACCGACGGCCATCATCACTTTCCCCACAGTCGGGAAATCGGCACCGTCGAGAGCCTCGACCACCGCGGTCATACCACGCTCCATTCCAACACCGTGATCTCCATCGCCGAGAGCGCGATCTGCGTCTGTCAAAATGGGCTCTGATTCGATGATCTTTTTCGCCACCGCGATCATCATGTCACGGGTTTGTTCGATTGATAGGGTTTGGTGAGCCATAGCAAGAAGTTCGTTTCGAGTCGGGCGATTGAACAGGGTTAAGCCAACGACTCAATAGGGTTAGGTCGGTGAGTTAACAGGGTTAGGTCGCGGACTCAACAGGGTTTCGTCAGGAAAAGAGAGAGTCCGATCGAGGGATTAGCCACCGTTGCGGCCTTCCATTTTGCTGTAGCAGACCGATTGGCATGGCAGGTCCCAGGCCGCCTTCAATTCGTCGTCGAGTCGGGTCAATGAAACAGAAATACCAGCCATCTCCTGACAGGTCACAAAAGGGCCGACCATCACGTCATAGACCTTGATGCCGCGAGCCGTCAGCAGCTCTTTGACTTTCCGCAGGACAATGAGCAGTTCCATCATCGTGGTTGCGCCGAGAGAGTTCACGAGAACGATGACCTCATCTCCCTCAGCGAGAGCTTCGACTTCCTCATCTTTCGCAAAGTCTTCAAAAATTAAATCGAGCATCTCAGGGGTCAGCTCGTCGGCTGGCTTCATCGGGATCTCACCGACTCCCGGCTCACCGTGGATCCCCATGCCGAGGCCAATGACGTCGTCATCGATTTCGAAGGTTGGTTTCCCGGTCGCCGGGATTGATCCTGGACTCATCGAAACCCCGACGGAGCGGGTCTGGAGTGACGCCTTCGTCGCAAAGGCCTCCAGTTCGTCAAGCGACGCAGCAGACTGAGAGGCTGCTCCTACCAGCTTCACAATCGGAACGAGGCCAGCAATGCCCCGCCGGTTTTTCTTCATGTCGGGGGCGGCCGAGCAGACATCGTCCCAGATCAGGACGGTCCTGACATCGATATCTTCGTCGTCGGCCAGCTCAGCACCAAGATCGAAATTCATGACGTCACCGGCGTAGTTGCCATAGAGAAAGAGCACCCCTTTCCCCCGATCGACCGCCTCGGTTGCTTCCAGGACGATGTTTGGCGGCGGGGCCGCAAAGATGTCTCCGCAGGCGGCTCCATCTGCGAGATTCTTCCCGACCAGCCCATGGTAAATTGGCTCGTGCCCACTGCCGCCGCCAATTAGGAGAGCGACTTTTCCGTCCGGGATATCAGTCTTCACAATTGACCGGGCACCGACGTGCTTGCAATCGCCGTTGTAGGCTTCGACAAGTCCCTCGACCAGTTCGTCGGCGACTTTGAGAGGATCGTTGATGAGCTTTTTCATCTGGGTTTTACGGGTGGATTGACCAGCTTTGTTTTCTCAGAGAAAGCAGCCCATGACAAACGCTAAATCGCGCCGCACCGATTTAGCGAGACAGAAAAAGCGGAATTCGATACACTGAGAGAATGGCTCGTCTTTTCCTGGCATTCGGCGCGTTTTTCGCCCTCTCCAGCCTGCTGCCCGATTCGGTTGTGGCTCGAGAATCGCTGACCGCTGATCTCGATCCACTGATCACCCTACCCGGTGCCTACTCTCTGGGCCCAGACGATCTCGAGGAACTCTTTCCACAGGGAAAATGGAATCGAAACCCCTACTTCAAATGGCTCGATCAAAAGCGCACCCGAGCCATTTTTCAGCGAAAAGACATGCCCAACCTGGAAGTCCAGCTCAGCTTCCTTGGCGGTCAAGTCGCGGCCGAAGAACTCGTCATCGATTTTCGAGAGGGCAAGTATCTCGGAGTCACCGTCTCGCTATTCAATCGAGGTGATGGCGGAGCGATTTCATCGGATGAGTTTGAGCTACGGTTCCGATCGATGGGTCGCCACCTCGGCGAGCAGCTCGCGGTGCGCCCAACCCGCCGACAAGCAAAGCCGACCCAAGGACTTTTGACGGAGGGTTTCATCTGGATTTCCGCCCGCGGAAAAGCTGTCCTCGAGCACAATCCCGAAGCACCAGGTAATACCGAATTTCTGCGGATGCGACTTGCCCAGCGTGATGCCAAGGGCGCTTATGAAGCGGCTACCAAGGCAAGAGCCGGAGCAACGGTGAAGCTCTCCGACCTACCTCGCCAGGTGAATCGCAGCCGGAACGGCGACGTCTACATCAGAGGCATCCCGATGGTCGATCAGGGCGCGAAAGGCTACTGCGTCGTCGCGACGGCGCAGCGGGTTTTCGAGTATTACGGCATCCCCGCCGACATGCATCAGCTCGCCCAGATCGCAGAATCGAGCCCCGAGGAAGGGACCAGCCCACTTCTCATCAACGAACAGCTCGGCAAGATTGATCACCGATTTAAAACGAGGTTCACTTGTCTTGCCGTGAGCCATCGCAATGGACTGGTCGAGTTGGAGGATAACCGCCACGTCGGCGATCGGGTGCCGGAGGATGAATTTCACGATCTGATCCGTAAATCGATCGACGATGGCATTCCCGTGCTTTGGGGTCTTGAGCTCGGTCGTTTTCCCGAGGAACCGCCGATCGCACCCCAGACCAGCGGCGGTCACATGAGGATGATCATCGGCTACAATGAGACCAGCAATCGCATCATCTTTTCCGATTCCTGGGGCGCCGGGCACGAGTTCAAAACCATGGATGCCAATGACGCCTACCGAGCGACCGGCGGTATTTTCACGCTAAAGCCGACGACGAGGTAAAAGCTGTCGAGAGTCTTCGTTCGACGCACCAAGCTGGCCACGCTTTAGGAAAGCGCGGCTACAAGGAGCATTCGCATCGCGAGGTAGCCGCATTTTCCCAAAATGGGGCCTGGCAAGACCCCTCTCTACCCAATGCCACACCACGCTTTAAAAAAGCGCGGCTAAAGGAGCATTCGCATCGCCATGTAGCCGCATTTTCCCAAAATGGGGCCCGCACGACCC
>JBCCBR010000444.1:0-3445 GCA_039033935.1 Verrucomicrobiota bacterium | reverse complement strand
GGCGAATGGCAGCTTACTGCTGCGGGGCCCGACTCCAATTGTGGTATTTCAGGAGTAGGCGCTCGTTCGATCTCAACAACTTTCTCGCCTTCTACCTCTTTCTCGATTCGGGTCTCCGTTTCCACCGGCACTGGTAAAATTGTGACGCGTAGCAAGGCAGGCACGCTTCCAAACCGCTTGCCTGAGTAAAAATGATATTTGGCCGAAATACTTTTGTTGTAAACTCAGAGCTTCCTGCGCTATCGCCGCCTCCATCATCAAGAGGAAACTCGTCCAAAACAGGCGCGGCCTCTACAGCAGAAAACGCCGTCCCAACAATACGATTGTTTCCCTGAATTCTAAGCCCTGGTGGCAAGAAGTAATCTCCATGAAGCTGAACTCTTGGAAAGTTTGGGACCGCAAAAATCCATTCTACAGAATCACCCACAAAAGCAGCTAAATTTATCGTGCCTAAAGTATCAATAATCGCGGTTCGGTGAGCCATGATAAATGTTTTGAACTAGCTAACAATAGAAACGCCGACGCCATCCTGCTGAAGTCCTGACTGATTTTCCGCACTTGCAATAAGCGGTCCACTCAGCGCAATGAAACCTGATGGAGTAGCAACATCATTTTCGGGATCAACGCGGATCATTCGCCCTCTAATGGCAAACGGCAAAGCGAGCGGCGCCGTGGTCGGGCTCCAGCTACCAAATCGCAGTTGCTCAGCCTTAAGCGTCTCTTCGTCATTTTCCACCCGGAAGCCGAAAACTGTCGTAAGAGGCGAAGCCGTAAGGGTCAGTGATTGAGAAAGCACTGGCACTGGATTCCAATCGACATCTGCCAGATTCCCCCCAGGTGTGCCTGGACTCGTGTCGGCAATTAATTGTCCTGTTTCAAAGACAAAGTGAGTATAGATAGCGGTGTTAGCCCTGAAAGCGGCCAGTTCGAGCTGGACTCTGATACTGTAAATCCGATTTTCAGTCAGCTCCTCTGCTTCAATCACTTCAGAGAATAAAGTGCGCTCATACTCAGTAGGGTAAAAACTCGACTCAGCGTTATCGTATCGAGAGACAGGATACCAAACTCGGCCATTTGTCGCCGCGAACTGACCAGGCTTTAAATTGAAACCGGTTAATGACACCAAGAATAGATCGGACGAAGTCTGGTTTTCAAAAACACCACCAATGTCTTCCGAACTGGGTCGTGCTGGCCGAAGCCGTCCATTCACGCTGATTGTAGGAATCGGCGAAATAACGTCGTCATGAACTGCTGTAAAAAGCTCAGGCGCAACCTGCGGCAGCTGCGACTGATCAAATTCAGATAAGGGAGCCGACTTTGCTAATTCTGCTTGAAAGCGCCCGACAATAGGATAAATCTCGCCAAATGGCGGAATTGCACGTCGGCGCGAATATTCGTCTGCATCTTCATCTCGCCGCGATATCGGTCCAAAGATAAACCTTGATTCGAGATCTCCCAAACGGTCCCCTAGTTCATTTAAGGCATCGGTCAGGCCAACTACCTGAGCAATCGTATGCGTATGCGCTTGGAAAGCCGAGATCGGTCCCGCCGTCGAAATCACACCGACCACAGGAAAAGTGACTGCCGCATCAAAGACAAAATCGACCGAGTTATCATTGTCGATCGTCGCGGCAAAGAGATCGTCCTTTAGGATGAGTCCCGACGCCTTATCGACTACCGTGATGTGGAGCGCTGCTGTCTCAAGGTTGTGATCGACCACGCCATCTGCGCTCAGCTCAAACGGGAAATGCTGCGAGCCCGTGATGACCTGGTCTGCCGTGAAAGGCACATAATCAATCGGAAGCGGCGGCCTCAGCCAGTCGATCCGCTGCGCCTCGGCATCGCCATCGCGGGAGAGCTGCTCCAGCACCGTAACCTCAGTTCGCAGCAGCGTCGTGGTCCGAAGCAGACTGGCATCTTGCGGATCCTCAATCTCAGCGTCGATCTCGAGCGGCAGCTTAATCTTGTCGCTACTGCGGAAAAGCGCAGCGAGCTCGGCCGTGTTCAGGTCAAGCGCAATCGTCGGATCGCCAGGAGGCGCCGCAACGATTTCTACTTCCAGCAGGGCCTGAGCACTGCCCGCCATCGTCCCGCCAAAAGCGATTGAGACGACGCCAGTAAAGGCCAGAGCAACCGTGAAGATTCCGCCCTCATCCGCAAGCGGCTTGATCGCCTCAGCGATTTCCTCGGGAGTGTTCTCGACCGAGAGATGATCTGAAAATAGCGAGCCCCCTCGCTTCAGCCGAAAGGTCCCACGAAAGGTTCCCGGGACGTGGAGGTGCTGAATCTCGGGGAACACCTGAAAGTCAGTCGACGATCCCTTCACCACCTCTTCGACTCGCGGCGGTGGGGGCACCACTGGGCTCCAGCTTGTCGAGAGCGCGACTGGCGATTCTTGAAAGCGCAGCTCGTGGTGCCAGCCTCCGCTATCCTCGCACTGCCACTCACGCTGTCGGATGAACGAGATCGGCTCCAGACAATTTTTCGCCACCTCAATCGTCAGCTGATTCGGCGCATCAATCACCAGCGACCCACCCAGCTCGCGGACAGTGAGCTCGGCAGCATCTGTTATGGCGAGCCCCTGCAAAGCCGTTTCCAAAGTCGCCGCGGTGATCGGGTAGCTGAGATCGGCAGTCGTCTCGCCATCGACGGTCAGAGCAAAGTCGCCGCTCACAGGCGTCTGGTCGACCCGCCCCAGCACCGCGCGCATGGAGCTGACGGTGCGATCGGCCTCGACATTTTCGTTGCCGATCCGCTCAGCAAATCGAAACCCGAGCACGAGATCATCTCCCTCGACCAGCTCAGGAAAAAAGAATCCGTTTCCCTCCAGCGAGTCGGAGACACCGCGGTTCGTCAGATTGTGGAAAAGCAAGGCCTGCACTCAGTGAGCTCTCGAGTCAATCGGCGCGACGATCGGCGATTTCATCCGCCGACACCAGATAGATCTCGGGAAACTCAGCCACCCGATACGGAAAGGGCGGATCCAGCGCGGAGCCCTGCGCTCGCTCGCGCCGCTCCTCAGGCGTGAGACGCTCAGCTTCGCGGCGAGCCCGCTCGGCCCGCTCGCGCTGGAGTTGCTGGAAGCGATCAAGCCCTCGGTTCATACAGTCCACACCTCCGAGTCTACCTGCACCGCGGAGAGTGCGGCAAAGCCGAGTGCTGTTGCCCGATTGATGTCACCCGTGATCGCCTGAATCACATTGGCACCGGCACCGAGCCCGAGATTCGTCCCAATCGGTTCGAGCTGATCATTCACCGATCGCACATCAGGCACCCTCACGTGATGCTTTAGATCCCAGAAGCGACTGTGCTGAGACTCGATCCGCCAACTGCTATCAGGCTCGGACCCGAGCGGCTCACCATAGGGCGACAGCGCGTAGACCCGAGCAATGCGGGTGCGATGCCAGGGCTCGTCGGTCCAGTCACCCGAGAGCGTGGCTTTTTT
>JBCCBR010000443.1:0-3476 GCA_039033935.1 Verrucomicrobiota bacterium | reverse complement strand
TGCCACCTCTTCAAACGATACAATAGGCTCAGTCACATATCCTGCTCGCGTTCGTCAGGCTGACGGATGCCCAACAGGTTGATGATCCTGCCCAGGCTTACAATGCAGCCGTTCAGGCGATCGCAAATGAAGATTGGCAGGCGGGGATGGATGCGATCAACGGCATTCTCCAGGCTTACTCCGCATCTGAGGGGCGCGACCAGTTTGGTCCCGTCTTCGGCCATTTCTTTTACCTCCGGGGGATCGTTCAGATTAACCGCGAGCAATATCCGGCCGCACTCGAGTCATTCAAAATTTGCTACGAACAGTTCAAAAACTCAGAGGATCTCGAGAAGCAGCCAACCTCCAATCGCGGGCGGACTCTGATGCCGAACTTGTTTCGCAACGCAGCGCAGGTGCAGTGGGCCAACATCCTGATGCTGCAGGAAGACTATGCCGGAGCGGCGGAGCTCTTTGAGCGAGTCCTTAAGGAGGGACCCAACGACCCGAAGATCAACCGCATCTTTGTGACGGTGAATCTGGGACGCTGCAAGATCAAAGCCGGTGACCTCGAGGGCGGCTTCAAATTGATCAGCCCAGCTTTGCAGAATCCGCGCGCCAGTGAGGGGCTGAAGCAGGTTGTCTTCCTGATCATTGCCGAGGATTGGAGCCCGCAGGTTGACCTGCCCCCGATGAGAGAGTTTCTCAACGAAGCTCGCGCCGTCGTGAATCTGGACTCGGCAGAGGACCGCTACTCGCGCAACGACCGTTTTCAAAGGCTCGCGCAAGATGCCTTTGCCAATCAGGATCCGATCCGCGCTCTCGCCTGGTACAGCCTGATGGTCGACCCTGCTACCCTCATTCCGGGCGTCGAGAAAGAGATCGCTCAGCTCGAGGCTCGTGAAGTCTCCGTCGCGATGCAGGCCAAGAAGACCCAGTTTCTCGAAGATCTCGCGAAGAAGAAGCAGAAGATGCGGACGGACTCGTGGAACATCATCAATGGTCTCGGCTCGGCTCATTTCACGATGCGGAACTTTGGAGCCTCCTACGTCGCCTTTTCCAAACTCGCTGAGGAAGTCCCCGAGTCTCACAAAGATCGGGCGCTCTACCATCATAACTCGGTCGTTTCGGCAGCTCAGACCAATCGCTGGCGTGACACCTATCGATTCGGGAAAATTTTCCTGCTCGACTACCCGGAGCACGAGCTCAAGCCCGGGGTCGCTCGAGTCCTCGTCGAAGTCGTTTTTCTCAACGGAGAATATCAGGAGGCCTACGACATCGCAAAGGATGTGCGCACCGACATGGAACTGGGTAGCAGCATTCGAGATGTGCCGGACTTTGTCGTGGGTGCCTCTGCCTTTCAGCTCGATAAGGTCGAAGAGGCCGAGCAGGAGCTGGATGGTTATCTCGTCTCCTACCCGGAAGGCGAGCGGCGCGAGCCGGTCCAGTTTTTCGCCGGGCTCACCAAAGTCCGCCTCTACAAGTGGGAAGAGGCTGCCACGATCCTCAATCAATTCATCGAGACCTATCCTGAGTCCGGAATGATTCCTGCAGCGCTCTACCAGTGCGCGCTCTCCGAGTTTATGCTCGACCGATATGAAGCATCCCTCGCCAAGGTCGAGCGCATCATTGCCGAGTATCCCGACGACCCGTCGATCGCTCGGGCCTGGAATTTAAAGGGCGACATTTTCTCGACCGAAGAGCGGCCTTTCGAGGAGGTCGAGCCCTGCTACCTGACCGGGCGTGACCGTGCTTATGAGTTGGAAGGGGAGGAAGAGACAGCAGCGTATGCAATCTGGCAATTGCTGATGTCGACTGTCGATCTTGCTGAGTGGGAAAAGGCCGAAGAGCACCGGGATCAGTTTGAGGCGCGTCACGCCGATTCACTCTATCGGCTCGATTTCCTGGCAGCTTCCTTGCCGATCTTTGTGGAAAAGAGCGACATCGCGGGGGCTCTCGATCGGCTACGCCCCATCATTTTCGAATACGGTGATCGGCCTGAGTCTTCCGAACTGGTCGAGATGTTTGGGACCTACCTCGACTTTGTGCAAACCCACCTTGATCCTCGCGAAGCGCTTCAGGAACTCCAGACCCAGATCGAGCCGGCGCTCGAGTCGCCCGCCCTTCACGGGTGGTTTCGCTACGCGATGTTCGATACGCTTGGCAAGCTGGATGAAAATCCGAAAATTCGAGAGGCGATGGATCAGCAGTACTACCGACTCGGGGCAGGATTCGATCCGAGCCAGCAGAGTAACTTTGTGATCGTGCAACACGCCCGTTGGATTGCTCAGAAGCGCCGTAAACCAGAGCAGGCACGGCAGTATTACGACTTCATTATCGACAATCGTCCCGGCACCCCAAATTACGATTACGCACTGGTCGATACCGCCAAACTGCTCGCTCAATCAGACAAGCCGGAGGAACGCGCCGAAGCGATGAGTCGTTTTGAGCGAGCTTTTTCTGAAATCGCGGACGACGAGCTGCGAGAGCTTTGCGTGCTCGGGATGGCCCGCCTCAAAGTCCGCGACAAGAATTTCGCCGAGGCGCAGCCGCTTTGGGAACAATACCTCGAAAATCGCGAGTGGACTGTCGCCCGAGCTGAGGCCAACTATCAGTATGCCCGCTCTCTTGACGAGCAGGGGCAAACTAACGAAGCCCTCAAGATCTACGTCAGCATCTATGCAAACTTTCCAGGGCATCTCGACTGGTCGACGCGTGCCTATCTCCGCACCGCGACGATTCTGAAAGACTCGGGCGAAGATCTCAAAAGTCTGCTCGTGCTCCAGGACATGCTGAAACGAATGGGCCACCACGACCACCCGGTTATTACGCGGGCCAAGCAGGTCTTTGTGGAATGGCGAGCCGAATACCAGCCCGCCGACGGCAAAGGGAAGGGGGCTGCCAAAGGATGAGAAGAGCCATTCTGATCCATCCCTTGGCCGTCGCGACGGCGATTGGATTCGGTTTCCAGCAAATCGCGGACGCAATTCCAGCGACGATTGTTCTGAAGAACCAACTCGTGCTGGAGACCGAGCTGGTGCGCAAAGACAACCAGCAGGTCTACTTCAAAGTGCGGGCGGGAGATGCCGCGACCGAGTCTGTCCCGATCAACCGAATTGCCTTTGTTGAGTTTGCCAAGACTCCTGCGTGGGAGTCAGCTGCTGCCGCAAAGCGGAATGGCCAGCTCGATGTCGCCCTGGAGCAGTTTAAGCAAATCGCTGCCGCCAAGGGTGCTCATTTCCACCCGTTGCCCGGTAATCTCTCCAGTCTGGCACAGCTTGAGATCCTCGATTGCCATCGACTCCGCTTTGATCCCAAATTGATTCTTGCCCAGAAGAAGATCGTCGATCGGGAAAGTCAGAACCTACCGCCAAATCGGCGCGAACTCTCTGCTGTGATTGGGGCGTGGCTCGATCAGCCCGGTGGCTTGCTTGCGTGGGGCCGCGGGGAAGCGGCCGAAGCCCGACCTGAAGGGCGCGAAGGCGGTCATGCGCGGG
>JBCCBR010000442.1:0-3479 GCA_039033935.1 Verrucomicrobiota bacterium | reverse complement strand
CAAAGTTGGTAGGGATCCGACACGACCACATTAATAACACAAGTCTTCACCCTCGTGACAGCGCCAATTCAAATCAAACTCCTCACTTTCGACGATTCAGCCAATGCATTGCCCCCTGAACCACCGCCCAGATCACCGGAGGTAATCCGACGCTGACCAGTAGTGCCCAACCCGGATCGGTCTCACCTCGAGACCCGATCCAGGCAAAGGTGAAGCTCAGCGGCAGGCACCCCGCGCAGAGCGACAGGGCAAATTTCCGGAACGGCATTCGCGAAAGCCCGGCAAGACAAGCGATCGCTTCGGGGAGCACCGGCATCCAGCGTGACAGCGCGATCAACCAGCCTCCACTGCGCCCTGCAAAGAGACGTTCTCCGCGCGCCAATCCATCTTCTCCCGCAATCCAGATGGCAGCGCGCCGCCCGCAACCCCGGCAAAGGCCATAGGCAATCAGGCCAGCGCCAATCGAGCCGAGCGAAGCAAGCAGCCCGCCCCAGAGGATCCCATAGATCAGACCAAGCGCCGACATCACGGTTGTTCCCAGCACTGGCAGAAAGAGATCAGCCCAGAGAAGCGCCACTCCCACAACTCCGGCCCAGGGGCCGGTCCTGCGAAGCTTTTCGACAAATGCTTCAAATTCGAACCAGCTTTCAAACGGCTCACCCCAAATCAAAAACGGGATGATCACCAGCAGGGCAAGGATCAAAAACAGAAGCAAGAGGCGTCTCATCGTTCCGGGGCGACTGCGAAAAGGTGGCCCCGACCTCGTCTCGAGGCGAGCCTGATCTGCGGCTCTCCCAAACGCTGTGCCGCAGATTTCGCTCCGACGGGAAATCTGTGTTAAAAATTTCCGACGGCTACTGATTGCGGTAGGCCGCCATCTCCTTCGCTAAGCACCATGCCTCCGACTCCGCCCGAAACCCCTCGTCCCGAACCAATCGATCCGGGAAATCTCCATGAACTGGCCCATGAGGTGATCAAAGATGCCAGATTCCCCATGCTCGCGACTACAGACCGAGAGGGACAACCCCGAGTCCGCCCCGTATCACCCGTGAGAGTAGACCCGGATTTCACTCACTATGTCGCCAACCTCGCCACCTATCAAAAGACAGAGGAAATCGCCAACAATCATCGAGTAGAGCTCGCCTACCTCGCCTCGACACACGATCAACTACGGATCACCGGTATCGCCGTAGTCGAAACTGACCAGGACTTGATCGGAGCAATCTGGGAAAGCAACCCCTTGCTGAGACGCTACATCGGGACTCCCGATAATCCCGAATTCATTCTCTACACCATTACACCCAAACAAGTCCGTTTTATGCGAGAATGGGCACTGGAATACTACAACGTGGAAATAGCCAGTTAGTCTGCTGAGCGACAAGTTAGTAGAATCAGGCAGACATCCTGCTTTGAAACAATTAGAGACATGCTTGAGGAAGCGATTCAATCTGCCCGGAGTGACTTCGACCTGACCGAAAAGGAGCACCAGAGAAGTGTGACAGCTCTTGCCGAGTTGTTGCTGACGAGTGGGGAATCGGCAGCCGAGGCGATTCTGAAAGCGTCTGCTCCGACGGCACCCCTCGAGGCTCGAATCGCAGCGCTGCTTGCCGACTCGAGAAGCTGGCTGCTCTCCGATCCTGACAGAACTCTCCACATCGGCGTCATCTTTGCGATGTGGGGCGAGCAAAATCGACTCCTACCGAAAAGCGACGACAACGAAACGGGCGAGGACTCGCTCGTTACCAAGATGGAGCAACTGGAGTGGGCCACCCAAGACACCGCCATCAACTGGCAACTTTATGCCGTCGATGATGGCTGCCCGCACCACAGTGGCTCGCTTGCCGCCTCCATCGCAAAAGAGCATCGACTGGGCGACAAGGTGACCGTGCTCCATCTCTCGCATGCACTTCCGGCCGAGTCAGGCCCTCTCAAAAATCTGGCTTCAGTCGATGACTCCAGGAAAGCCGGGGCCGTCATCCTCGGCTGCATTGCCGCGCTTGAAAAAGGGGCTGACGCGATCATCTACACAGACGCAGACAACTCCGTCCATCTTGGACAACTGGGACTCCTGCTTCGGCCTTTCGTCGAAGACTCCGCCGAAGTCGTCCTCGGAGATCGCAAGCAGGCAGGGTCTGTCCTCGTCAAAGAGGGCGCGCGCTGGGGCATTGGAATCAAGGTGCTTCGACATATGCAGCGCATGATCGGCAAAGCGATTTTTTCGCGTGGCATTCTCGATACCCAGGCGGCATTCAAACTTTACCAAGCCGATCTACTCGAAAAAATTCTCGTTGATCCGACCGTCTTTGACTTTTCCTTCGACACCGACTGGATCCTCGGAGCGATCTCTCATCAAGCCACCATCGCGAAGGTGCCGTTCGCATTCATCGATTCGGCCGCAGAATCTGCCTCCATTACACAGGGACCCATGACAACCTGGGAAACCCTGCTCTTCGGCCTCGCGAAATCGGTCAAGCGGTATGGAGTAGCCGACAAGGACGCAGCCGCGATGATCGAAGTGCTGGAGGAAGAGATCAATGGCCACCCAGATCTCGAAGTGATCATCGACTTGCTTCCCGAAGAACTGACGGACGCCGGCGAAAGCGATTTCGGCGATCCGCAGGTCATGTCACCCGAGGCGCTGCAAACCTGGTTGCGTGACGTGCTTGGGAAGTAGGCTGAGAGAAAGGCGTATCGAGGTTTTCGGCCTCGGACAGATTTAATTCAGGCGAGAACACACGCGAACACTTCTTATCCACTTAGGCCTCATCCGATTCAGAAGCGATCCAGCTATGGTAGCGGTCGAGCAGATTGCGTCGGCCTGCAGCTGTGTCTTTATCACCAAACAGGTCCAAGACTTCTTTGCTGGCGAGCCACTTCGGTCGTTTGCCAGGGCTAAGCAGATGACCTTGTGCAAGGCTGCTCCATCGAACTCGTTCAGGCCGATCACCGTGCCATCAACAAGACCTGCTCTCGCCGGATTCAGGTGAACGTAGTCAATCACTGGTCTGAGATAGTCACGCCATCGGGCAGACCCATGATCCTGATTCTCGATCAGAATCGAGCGATAACGCCCTCCGAAAAGGTGCCTCCAGTAACGGTGCCGCGCGTTAAATCTTCTGGTGTAAGCGTTCTGAAACTATTGCATTCCTTGGACCAGATTTGCCTGCGGAGTCCGCAGGACCAAATGATAATGATTATTCATCAGAACCCACGCGAAGACCTCCCAGCCGGAGCGAACACATGCCTCACCCAGGGTATGCGAAAAAAGCTCCCTGTCCTGATCGTCGAGAACAATATTAGCCTGACGATTTCCACGAGCCATGATGTGGTAACAGGCGTTTTCAAACTGAATACGAGGAGCGCAAGGCAGTTAAGAACAGGGCGGTTTAACGGGCTAATGTCAAGAGATGTTGACTGACCCGAATGGTGACCCGAATGGTGACCCGAATGGTGAAGTTCTTCAAACTCGCAGCGCGAGT
>JBCCBR010000441.1:0-3480 GCA_039033935.1 Verrucomicrobiota bacterium | reverse complement strand
CGGTCGATCACTCGGATTGTGGTCTGCAATCTGAGGTAGCCAAAGAAGGGCCCGGGACCTCCCAGTTCGGCCTGATCGAGACTTCCGTTGTTGTCGGAGTCCAGGGTCTCCAGGAGCGCATTGGACTGATCGATTTCGGCCGCCTCGATCGTTCCGCTCCCATCGGCATCCAGAGCGGTGAAGACGGGGTAGGTGTGATCGGTGCCGTAATCGTCAGCCGATAGCGAAATGGCCGTCGCGAGCAAAAAGGGTAGAAGGGTCTTCGGTTTCATTGGCTCAATCTTTTGGACGCCAATCGTCCCAGAAAGAAGACGCCAAATGAGGCTTAGCGGTTGAACGGCTTTGGAGGGTCGCGGGGATAGGTGGAGCTGTCCGCAGATTTCGCAGATGGACGCAGATTGGCTGCGTAGCTGAATTTGCGAAAAATTCATATCGGTCGACCTGCTTCGGAGGGGCGCGGAAATAGGTGGAGCTATCCGCAGATTTCGCAGGTGGACGCAGATTGGCTTTGGAGGTGAGTCCCAGCGCTGCGTAGCTGAATTTGCTGAAAATTCAGCCTTTCGATGATCGGACCAGCCGCAGCCCTAAAAGTCGTTGCGTCATTCTCCCCGACGTAGTTGCTCTCAACATCTTCGCGGAAGAGCTGGGTTTGGTAATCTACCGAAAAGTCCCAGCCGCTGCCGGTCGCGAGATGGGCACCAAACTCAGTAGACACTTCCGCGCGGTCCAACCTGGAGCACTTCGAGAACTGTTGAATCGTCCACGGTTGTCAGGCGAAAGATGGCTCGATAACTGCCGATCCGAAGTCTGGAACAGCCCGCCCACTCACCTGACATCTGGCGAACATTACCATGACTTGAGGGGTCATCTGAATCAGCCAACTTTGCAATGCTGGATTTGATCTGGTTTTTTCGGTCCACCGGCATCCGCCGTAACGAACGAACCGCATGCCGATGGTATTGAACTTCCATCACACATCCGAAGCAGGCACGAATGCTTCGCGGTTTCCTGCTTTGGAGTCGGCAATCGCTTCGCGCAGTTCTCCTTCTTCGACGTCATCCAGATCCCATCCATACCGCTCGCTCAGTTCCTGAAACTGGTCGTATGGGATGAGCACCTCGCTTGGATCGCCGTTTTCGTCGAGAACAATTCGTCGATTGATGGTCATGAACGGAAGAGTAACCGGCTTTGTGAGGCTTGTCACGTGCTCAGCCCGCCTACGGCTCCAGCCCTGGCAGCGTTGCAGGTAGCTCTTCAAGTCCTCCAGATCCGCTCCCTCGCCGATGCGGCGGGACACCTAGCACGCTCGCCCCGTCCGCTGCAACCCCGCCGCTCCGCTACCGGAAGATTTGGCATCTCCCGCTACATCTTCCGTAGCTGAATTTGCGAAAAATTCAGCCGTTTGATGACCGGACTATCCTAACCGACTAAAACGTCGTCGCCGCTTTCAGCCCGACGTAGTGGGCCTCGACATCTTCGCGAAAGAGCTGGGTCTGGTAGTCCACCGAGAAATCCCAGCCGCTGCTGGTTGTGAGCTGGGCACCAAGACCGAGCGTCATCCAGTCGGTGCCGAGGGCGGCGCCGGGTTGGTTCAGGTTCGCCGCTCGGCAGTTGGCAGGAAGCCGCCCGGTCGGGTCTTGGGATGAGTCATTCTGTTGCTGGCAACTCTTTCCTATGGTATCGCTTGTTATGATCGCGGAGTTGTTCCCAGAGCTGGAAAAGCTTGATAATGAACAAAAACTGATTCTCGCAAGGGAGTTGTGCGAGGAAGCGGTATCTGCGGTTGATGAATCAATGCCCAGCGAGGCGGTCCAGATCATTCGAGAACGTGTTTCTCATTTTATGGAGCACCCAGATTCTGGAGTTTCCTGGGAAGACTTGAAAAAGCGGGTGCTCGAGGATGGCTGACCTGTCCGTCGTTTGGACCGCAGGCGCGAGCAACGATTTCCTCTCAGCACAGTCTGATCAGGCAGATGAGGTGGGCTTCGTTTACGGAATAGACTCTGCCCTCAGCTTGCTGAAGTCTTTTCCAGAAATGGGATCCAAAGTCACTTTTCTCGAAAGACACCGGCGGATCCTCGTCGGCAAAAGGAGAGAATTCGGCATCTATTATACCGTCGTTGGTGACCGACTTATCGTCAGTGCGATGGTAAACCTCCGGCAGTCGCCAGAGGCAATTGTTGAGCTTTTGAAGGGTAGGGGTGCCCTCTGATCAGCTTATCGAATTTGAGAGAATTTCGGGCCCCAAAGACTTTCATCGGGAGGACCTAGCGAGCTTTGTCAGAATGACGAGGAATTTTCAGTCCGCGTGAAGTAGCTGAACTTGCGAAAAGTTCAGAGCGGTCGATCTGCTTCTGAGAGGCGCGGGAATGGATGGAGCTGTCCGCAGATTTCGCAGATGGACGCAGATTGGTTCCGGAGGTGTGTTCCAATATTACGTAGCTGAATTTGCTAAAATTTCAGCCGTTCGGGAATACCCCTCACAAATCCTCGTAAGCGAGTTTGAAAATGGCTTCCCCGCGTCGCATGTCGCCGGATGAGAAGCCTTCCTTGAACCACCGGACTCGTTGGGCTGAAGTACCGTGGGTGAAGGTTTCCGGGCGGATCCGGCCAGGCCCTTGTTGCGACTGGATACGGTCGTCGCCAATCGCGGCTGCGCAGCGCATCGCCTCTTCGATGTCGCCCTGCTCGAGAAAGCTGGAGAAGGTGCTCTCGGCCCGCCGCGCGAAGACTCCGGAGAGGAAGTCGGCGTGGAGCTCGATGCGGACCGATCCCTGATTGTATTCCTGCTGGGAGACCCGGCCTCGCAGCGAATGCAGTTCGTCGAGCAGGCCCATCAAGTTCTGAATGTGATGAGCGTATTCGTGAGCGACGACGTAAGCTTCAGCGAAGTCTCCGGTTGCTCCGAATCTTCTTTTGAGATCGTCGAAGAAGGTCGGATCGAGGTAAATCGTATTTTCACGCGGGGCGTAAAAGGGGCCGGAACGAGCATCAGCAATGCCCCCGGAGGTGGTGGTGCGGCGGGTGTAGATCACCATGCGGCAGGGTTGAAAGTCGATCCCGTAGGAGGACAGAGTCGGAGGCCAGATCCGCTCGTTGTCGGCCATCATCGTGCTGATGTAGGCCTCCATTTCATCATTTGGAGCGGCCCCGGTTTGCTGGATGGCAGGTCCGCCGCCGCTCGAAATGCCGAGCATTTCGACGAGCGGTCCACGGAAAAAAAAGAAGGCGATGGCTCCGACCACGAGCATCACCAGTTTCACCTTTGGGCTCGCTCGGAGAAACCCGAGCATCAGAATATTAAGCAGTCCGCCGCCGCCCATCGAACGGCCCCGGGGCGCAGCCTGGCCTCGGCGATCTTCCACGTGTTGGCTCTGTTTTCTACCTCTCCAGCGCATCGGTCTTTATCTCGGTTGATTGGTTCGCTAAGAGACTGTTGAAAAACTCCTTCCGCAGTCTTCTTGCTGATTTATCGCCTGG
>JBCCBR010000440.1:0-3488 GCA_039033935.1 Verrucomicrobiota bacterium | reverse complement strand
TCTTATCGAAAGCGAAGAAACGGTATAGCGGGTCGTAGCTCGAGACGACCGCGCTCTGATCGAGAAAACCGCTTTGTAGGGTCGCCATCGCGCTGGCGATCTCGTCACCAGACACGCCTTTCTGGAGCCTCGATTCCAGGAGTGCGAACTGCTCAGGCGGGGCATTCGCCCACAACCAGGCGAGGAGCCCTCCGCCCTCGGTCACCAGTTCGGTGAGCGACAGCTCCCGGAAGACATCGCTGAACAGGGCCGGCTCCGACTCGAAAGCGGCGGCGAGAGACTCGATCGCACTGTCGGTGATGAAAGACTCCGCCGCCTTGACTGTGACGATGAGCTGGCCGTCGCGGTTAAAAAATCGACTGACACGATCCATCCCCTGCACCTCGGGAAGATCTTCCGGGAGCATTTCGTAAAGATTGGCGGAAAATTCCACCTGGAGAACGCTGAAAAAAGCGATCGTCCCCATGACGCTGACGACGAGAAACGGGGGGATGCGGGTCATGACCCAGTTTCCGAAACTTCCCACTAAAATCAAGAAGTCTGGAGACTAGACTGTCTGCCAAAACTCTGTTCGTAAAAAAGAAATTGTGGGCGTGGAAAAGTGCTCGCTTCGCTCGGGTGGGTCGGAGAGTTGGCCAGAAATTCCTGTGGCGGTGTTCCGCTTTCAGTCACGAAGCACGCTTCGCTCCTTCCAGCGCGCCTACCCACAGTAATTTCTGACTCAACTTTTTCACGAGCACTCTTTTGGCAAACAGTCTACCCTACCGGCGAGTCTCGCTAGCCTTCGCTTCGACCTGGCCGAGAAGATGGCCCAAGCGGTGGCGAGTGTTGCGCTGGAGCACGATGCACGGGAGATTCGAGAGGAAAGCGTAAACGATCATAACGATCGCCGCCACTGGCCAGGGATTCCAGATCAGCGTCAGCAGAATTCCGGGAACCTGAGCCCAATGTGCTGCTTCGCCCCGACAAGTTTCCGCCCGGAAATCGCGCAGGTAATCAGGATCCTTGTCCTGCAGGTTTTTTTTGGGAAATCCGTCCATCCACGGCGCGGCATCAGGCAGAAACTCCTTCCAGTATCGCAGTCCCAGCCACGTTTCGTAAACTCTGCCTCGCCCTTCCCATCGTCGTTCGCGAAAGAAGTAAGAGTAGGGATCGAACTTCGCTCGAGGCAGGCGGTTGTAGATCCACGAAATCCCAAGGTGAATCGCCGGGATACCGACGAGGTTGAGGATGACGATCCAGACATCCGGCAGCTCAACCCACATTACGCCCCTTCCATTGCACCTGACCTCCCTGCCGCTTTCGCCTCACCGCTGCGAAAAACACAGCGAGATAAAAGATCAACGTGATCGGGAAAAAGACTGCCGTCAGAAAGTTATAGCTCCCGGCGTGGCGAAACAGATAGGAGCACTGAGCCACTCCGAGCCAGTAAAGTCCGCCGATAGCCCAGATCATCGGCAGTGGCGCGAGCCACAGAAAAGTTAGGGAAATCACGATCATGATCAGTCCTGAGAGCCAAAATGAAATGCCGATGAGGGCACTTTTCGGCGTATTGTCAGCTCCGGAGACAAAACCTTTGCTCCAGCTCGCAACAAGGCCGCCGAGGCCATCCGGAAACATGCGCATGCTGATTGTCCCGCGCCCGAGGTAGCACCGGCAGTGATACCCTGCCCTCGCGAGAACCCGGGAGAGGCTAAAATTTTCCAAAATTTCACCTTTCACCGACTCGTAGCCGCCGACCGCATCGAGCTGAGCACGGGAAATCAAAAGGACCTGACCAAAAAGGCCAATGTCGCGCACTCGCGGCCCTTTGATCGTGAAGGCGTTCATCGCCAGAAGCATGATCACATTAAAGAAAGCCGAGAGCTGCTCGTAGGGTTTCACGACGCGATGATAGGGGCAGATCGAGTGGACACTCTCAGGATCTGCGGTGAACCGACGAATTTTGTCGAACCCACCAGGTTCCATCATCGTGTCGGCGTCGAGTGCGAGGATCCAATCACCCGTCGCCGTGTTAATCCCCTGCTGCACCGCCCAGGATTTTCCCATCCACCCTTCGGGAAGTGGCTCGCCAGCGACGACGATAGCGCCCGCGTCTCTCGCGACAGCTTCCGTGTCGTCGGTCGATTGATCGCTCACGACAATGATCTCATGAATCAAATCCTCAGATGTAGTGAGACTGGGAAGCAAATTCCTCAAATTTGATTCCTCATCGCGAGCGGGAATCACAATCGAAATCGAGGCCTCCGAGTCGGCTTCATCTACCGGCTTCGGAACGAAGCGAAATCGGGCCGCTACAGGCCACCCGCAAATCCAGGAAAAGAAGGAAAGGAAAAGAAAAACCCAAAGGAAGCTCTCCATGTGTTTGACTTCACCCGGCGCAGCCTAGGCGGTTTTCGCCTCCTGCTTCACAACCCGGTCGGAGACTTTCTGTCCACAGAGAATTGCCATTGGCATCCCTCCACCTGGATTGACGGACCCACCTGTGAAGAAGAGGTTTTTGTATTTCGACGATTGTTTGGGCGCCTTGAACCCCTGATTCCGACTCCAGTCCGTGACAACACCGTAGATTGAACCGCGATTCGAACGATACATCGCCTCGATGTCGACTGGCGTAAGGGTATCCTCGACCACGATGTGCTGGCGCAGGTCGGTGAGCCCCATCCGCTCCAGCTTGAGGATGACTCGGTCTTTCAGGGCAAGATACTCTTCGTGCGAAGGCGGGTTTTCGGGATCGATTGCCGGAATGTGCGGGAGGATTTTGATGTTGTCGTGTCCCGGCGGAGCTTTCGACGGATCGGTTCGCGTCGGTGCCACCAGGTAGATCGTCGGATCCTCTGGCAGTTCGCCTTTTTGAAAGACGGTGTCGAAGTGTTTGTCCTGATCGGTCGAAAAGAAAAAGTTGTGGTGGGCGAGCTGGTCGTAGATCCGATCTGTCCCGAGATGAATGACGAGACCGGAGCAGGCAGGTGCGAACTTCTCCAGTTTCTTCATGAATTTGGGAGGTTCGTCCAACAGCTTTTTGTAAGCGGGGATCACCTCCATGTTGCAGACCACGTAGTCGGAGGTGAGGACTTCCCCACTTTGCAAGGTGACACCCGAGACTTGTTTGCCGCTTTGATTGATCGAGGCCACCTCAGCGCTATAGCGAACTGGGATGCCGAGGTCGTCGAGAAGGCGTGCCAGCCCCCGGGCGAGGTTATACATGCCGCCTTTGACATACCAGAGACCGTAGTCAAACTGGATCATCGGCATCATGTTCATGTAGCCGGGCGCGTCTTTCGCTGACGACCCGACATACTTGATGAAATACTCGAAGATCATCCGCAGATACGGGTCATCAAACTTCTTGTAGATCGACTCCGACATCGTGTTGCCGTGATCCATCTTGAAGATGAGGCGCCAGCCGTAATGGCGAAGCATTTCCCAGACGTTGTCGAGGCCTTTGGCAAAGTAGCCCTCGTCGGTCAGCGCATACTGCTCGCGGC
>JBCCBR010000439.1:0-3545 GCA_039033935.1 Verrucomicrobiota bacterium | reverse complement strand
GTCGAAAAAGTCTCCGCGAAAGCAGAAGAGTGCTCGAATGCCCGCGAAGGCGATGCGTCAGGATGCGCCTCCGCCACCAGATTTCAATGATCGCCAAGACCCGGCGATTGCTCTGGATGCTGCCGATCAGGACGTCAATGAGCCCGATGAACTTCCCTGCTCGGTGGATCCGGTTGATTGTTAAAGCTAACCCACTTCTGCCTGAGGGCGCTGATCTCTACGGCTGGACCATTGCACGATATCAGTCAGCCTTCGACTCATCGCGAGGAAGGTGTGGGTTTCCAGCGTCCGGTTCGCTGCTTTGGTTCACGAAACGCGGGTCACCACTTTGACGTGCCTGGAGAGATCGACCAAGAGCTATCACGTCGAAATCGAATGCAGCAGCAATTTCCCGCTTGTGGCGGCGGAGTTCAGCGATCACTGGATCAACGACTGGTTTCGTTGGTTCAATCGTCTTCATCATTCTGTAGTAGCTCATCGGGACTGCACATCACTGGTAGTTCAAAACCCGCACCAGTCACCTCAGCGCGAACGCGATCTCGGAGAAATGGATTTGCAATGTGCTTAAAATTCCAAGTCACAAGGTAGTCCATACCGTGGGCAGAAGCGATCGCAATGTGGAGAGAATCGGAAGCTGCCTTCTGTGGGACGATCGACTTCGAAACAAGGGTTCCTGCCAGTGACAGCGCCTCATCCGTGAGCGTGAGAAGTGGAATCCCGTCAAGAAGCGCGGATCTGTTTGCAGCCATTTCACCATCGCCCTTCGATGCCTCGTCCAGGGTTTCGAGCGACGTGAACAATTCCAATCCAGAACACCCTTGGTCCCACCAGGTGCGTGTGCTGGCCTGTTTCGCAGCATGGAGGAGGCTGGTCGATGCCCTCGCTACGTAGTAGCTGGGAATTGTCGTTTCGATGTATGCTGTTGCCATAGTTTGATGGCTCTTTTCGGCACACAGTGAGCTCGTTCACACTTCGCCTTCTAACACTCGACTGACCAGACTCCGAAGTTCCTGAGGCGTGTAGGGCTTTGGCAGGACTGCTCGGAACCCAAACCGATCGGGCTCGGCCATGGCCGGTGCATCAGAGTAGCCGCTCGACACCACGGCGACGACAGCAGGGTCGATCTCCCGAATTTTCGCCATCGCCTCGAGGCCACCAACCCCGTTTTCGATCGTCAAATCACTGATGAATAGGTGGAAAGGCCTCTGCGCCGCAAAGGCCTCGCGGTAGGCTTCGACTGCGCCCAGTCCTTCGACAGTTTCGACGACCTCATGGCCCTGCTTGCGGAGGGTGGTGGCGAGCAGTCGACGGATGGGGGCATCGTCTTCGAGAATGAGGACGCGTGCTTCGGTTTCGCCGGGGCGAAGCAGGGGACCGGAGCGCGAGGCTCCTGCTGTAGATCGGTCGGCAAATCCAGTCGACTCGCCCGAATCGCTCGCGACGTCTTTGACTCCAATAGGCGCGCAGAATGTCGCAATCGTTCCGCGACCCTGTTTGGACTGGAGCTGGAGGAAACCCTGATGGGCTTTGGCAATGGATTCGCAAACAGTTAGTCCAATCCCACTCGCATTTTGATCCTTTCGCGTCGTGTAGTAGGGCTCGAAGACCTGGTCAAGGGCATCGGCGGACATCCCCTCGCCGGTGTCGATCACTTCCAGTAGAAAGTGCGCCTCATCGCCAGCAACGAAATCGGCCTTAATTTCGGAAACTTGCTCTTGCTCAAGTGACCCGCAGCGCACCAGCAGAGTACCCCCATCCGGCATCGCGGCGATGGCGTTGAGCATTAGATTTTCGAGGAGACGCGCCATCTGGCTGGGATCGACGTGAGCCGCGAGATCGGGCTGTTCCGTCTTTAGTTCAAATCGGATCTCAGGATTCTGCGCCCTCAACTCGCCCAACTTGCGCCGCACCAATTGAGGGAGTCGCGTCGTTTCTCGGATCGGTTGACCTCCTTGGGCGAATGTTAGGAGCTGCTGGACAAGGCTGGCGGCGCGGCGTGAGGCAGCCTCAGCTTCTCGGAGGTAGCTCTGGTGTTCCTCGTCATCCGGGTGGAATTCGCGAGCGAGTCCGAGATTCCCGGTCACCGTAGTGAGGTGATTGTTGAAGTCGTGGGCAAAACCGCGGGCGAGTAAGCCGAGGCCTTCGAGGCGTTGACGTCGGAGGCTTTCATGCGCTTCGATCTTGCTGTCAGTGATGTCGTGAAAAAAGCAAAGCACGCCGCGGCGTGCCTGGTAGGCGCGAACGTCATACCAGCGAGATCGGGTGGTGTCGCGAAATTCGAAATGATGCTGACGCCCAAGCACGATTGGCTTGATGAAATGTTCGTCATACTCGTCGTAATCGCGCGCTGCGAAAAAGTCCCAGAATACTTCGTCGCAGAGTGGTTTCCCCGTTGCGAAGGCTTGCTCTGCTTCGGCATTGGCGTATTCAACAAAGCCCTCTCCATCGAGCACCACAATGGGATCCCTGACTTCCTCCATCAGAGACTGGGGGATGGCTTCGTCCACTCCGGTGCCGAGCATTTCGATTGGGTCCTCGCTCGTCGCCACACTCATCTTGTGGTCTGGGTTCGACGGACTGGGTGCTGGTGAGTCGAGCCTATTGGGAGTTGCTCGATCCTCAGCTGAAGCGGCGTCTGCAGCATCGGAGCCACCTGCCGAAGTTGGTCGGCGCACCAGAGCACGGAACCCGGGGTCAGCGGCGATAGCCGCAATTTTTTCGAGTGCAGCTGCGCGGGCCGGCGGTGCTGGCATCGAGTCAGTCGAGAGATCCTGAGATGGACCCGAAGCGATGATTGCCGGGTCGGCGATGCCCTCGGGATCTGACTCCTGATTTGCTGCGACTGAGAGCACCGTGATCACCCCGAGCGGATCATCCGCGGAAGTCTTGATTGGGGCCGATCGCTCTTCGACGAGGACAGCAGAGCCACGCGATGGCTGCAGAAAAACCTGGTGGGCCCCGCGATCGGTCGACGGTGCACCAGCCGCCGGCTCGAGCGGAGCTATCGTTTCGAGGGGTTGGTTTCGCGCATCGCTGAGTGAATGGCCAACGAGCCGCTCCGCGGCGGGATTCAAGTAGACGACTCGGCCGCCGAGATCCGAAACGATGACACCCTGAAGGAGGGCCTCTGAAGTGGTGGCGAATCCAGGGAGCCTCTTCTCAAGGGCTCTCCGAGCGGTCTCCTGCTCAGTGACTGAATCGAGGCGACGATTGACCTCTTCCTCGGTGAAAGGTTTGCGAATCAAAGCGGCCGGTTGCAGCTTTGTGATCGAGTCAGGCAAAGTTTCGGGGGCATATCCCGTGATCAGCACCAGGGTGATTTCGGAGTGACTGGCAATGGTCGCTGCCAGCGCCAGACCCGAGTTGTCTTGACCGAGGTGGATGTCGAGGATCACGAGTCCGAAGGGCTCAGCATCGAGTTGGGCCCTGGCTTCATCTCGATCTCGGGCAATTGAGATGAAATCGTGACCCCGCCGTCGGAGAATGGACTCGATATCGCGAGCGGTGAGGAGATCGTCCTCGACAATGAGGGCTTTTAATCTTCT
>JBCCBR010000438.1:0-3546 GCA_039033935.1 Verrucomicrobiota bacterium | reverse complement strand
GAGAATGAGGGGCTCTCCGGCTCCTCTCTCTTCATAAAACATCTGGATTCCGTTGGTTTCGACAAGTGGCATGATGGATTTTGAAGTGTCAGATTTGGGACGGGCCGATGGCCTGCACTGACGACACTGTGAACCAGAATGGGGCCGCGGTGAAAGTGCAAATCCATCTCGGCGCAAAAAAGATACGGATTACGCCGATTTTTCCCAATCTGCCCTAAATCGCTGCTCCCACGTGGCGAAGCACCAGTATGCTGAGATGTATGATCGTTGCGCGATCAGGGCCGTTCGTTCTCAGGTCTTTTTTGAGCGCGGCAAGCGGTTCATCGCGACTTCCGCATGTGACGCCGCTGTTACAAAGCGAGGGGACTTTGTCACATTCAGGGAGTTGCAATCCCTCCCGTCTTCCATACGAATAGCGTGTCGAGCGTTTCAATTGACCTGAAAAACCAATTGGACCAGATGACTAAAGCAGGCAGCTTGCCCGCATCGACTCACAGGCGCTCGCTCAACTACAACTAACCTAATGACACAACTTCATTGCATTCGAAAATCATTCGCTGCTATTGGTGTAGTCGCCGTTTTTGGCGCTGTTGCCTCAGCCGGCGAGTATGCTCCGGCTCCCAAAGCAGTCGTGAGTGACAAAGCGCCGCTCGAAGCCGATCCCTGGACTTTCTGCGACATCTTCGACGCCAACACGCTCTATGAGGGTGATGGATTCATTCGCGAGATTTCTCTCCACGGCCGCTACCACGGTCAATACATCAGTCAGAACGAGGAGATCGGTGGTGTTCCCAATAATGGATATCACAACTGGCATCACCGCCGGACCCGCTTCGCAGTCCAGGTCGAGATGCAAGGTAATCTCACCTTCTATGCCGAGGGCAATTTTCCTGACGGCACTGGAAGCAGAACGGATTTCATCCGCGAGGGCGACGAAATCTTGAACGATTTCCAGGATTTCTACCTCGAGTGGGAGCCCGAAGATACTTTCCTTACCTTCATCAAAGTCGGTAAGCAGAAGCAGAAGCTGACTCGCGAGGACTGGGAGAGCTCGAAGCGAATCAAAGCGGTCGAGCGTGCCGCTGTGGTCAATGAGGTCGCCGGTGCCCGTCCCTGGGGCGCGACGATCGGTTTCGAAACAGGCCCACTGCTCCATGAGTTCGGCGGCTGGATCTACGGCGAGCACCGCGAGGAGCCCAACTGGATCGATTTCCAGGCCAATACCGGATTTTCCTACCACCTCGAAGTGCCCGTCAGCGACGACATGAGCGTCTTTTTCGACTACGTCTACGTGAACAACAACGACGGTTTTGGCCGTGCTCAGGGTCAGGCAGACAACGGCACGGTTGGCTCCGCCTACGAGCACTCCTTCGCCCTTGGTGCAGAATATGAAAAAGGTCGTTTCCAACTCATGACCGATTTCGTCTATGCCCTGAATCGGACCAGCAGCGGTGGGATTCCCGCAGGAGACGATACTTGGGGTTTTTATGTGATTCCTTCCTACGACATCACCGATGACCTTGAGTTTGTCTTTCGCTACGCCTATCTCGATTCAGGTCGTGAGCAGCGTGTCCAGCGTTTCGGTGTCGACTCAACTGACTTCGATCTGAACGCTCGCCAGAGCGTCGAGGACTACCACACGGTCTACGCCGGTCTCCAATACTTCATTTGCGGCGAGAAGCTGAAACTGATGGCCGGCTACGAGTGGGCCTCCGGCAAAGTGTTTGGCACTGACACCGACATCGATACCGGCGGCTGGCAGCTCGCCGTCCGCACCTACTTCTAGGTCGTCGATTTCAATTTCCTGTCTTCGGACAGGCCATCCCTTGGTGAGGGCGGGGCTTCGGCTCCGCCCTCATTTTTTTGTGGGGCGCCTTTGCTAGTCTCGTTCACTGGTCCGCTCGCGCGGAGACAATTCAGAAGAAACTCCCGATTGGTTCAGTTGGTCGGGCCTATATTTCCGGTTGTCGCAGCCCTGCCAGAGTTGCATCTTTGATCGTCTCGACCGATTCAGAACGACCCGACCGCATGCCGTCTCGATCCACCAAGCCGAAACGAAACCGAGTTACGATTGGGGACTTCTATCAGCGGCACCGTCGCGAGTTATCGATGAAGCTGGTCGGAGAGGAGATCGGCTTTGATCGGCCGATTATCGAGCCGACGATCAATCGCCCGGGCCTGGCTCTGACCGGGTTTTATCGCTATTTCGCTCTCAATCGGATCCAGGTGATCGGAAAAGCTGAGCGCTCCTACCTCCGTCATCTCAGCGAGACAAATGCTTCGAAGCGTTTTGCGGAACTCTGTCGCCAGCCAATCCCGGCGATCGTGGTAAGCCGCGGCCAGAGTCTTCCCGACGATTTGCTCGCCTGTGCCGCCCAGTCGAAGGTGCCGATCTTCCGCACCTCGATGGTGACGATGAACTACATCAATGCCGCCACCGTCCGGCTCGATTGGGAATTTGCCCCGAGCACCACCGAGCACGGTTGCATGGTCGATGTGATGGGCATCGGCATCCTCATTCGAGGAGACAGTGGAACCGGCAAAAGCGAGACGGTCCTCGCCCTGCTCCGCAGAGGTGCCAGCCTCGTCGCTGATGACATGGTGCGGATTCGCAACATCGAGGATCGCGAACTCATCGCGACGGCACCCGAGATCGGCCAAAGCCACATGGAAGTCCGCGGTCTCGGCATCATCAATGTCGCAGCGCTTTTCGGGGTTGGCACCGTCCGCACCGAAAAACGTCTCGATATGGTCGTGACCCTGAAGCGAGAGGAAAACATCAACGAACTGGATCGCATCGGGCTCGATCGGATGTCGGTCGAGGTGCTGGGCCTGCCGGTTCCTTTGATCGAGCTGCCTGTCGCGGCTGGTCGGGACATGGCTCAATTGATCGAAGTAGCCGCCCTCGATCAGAAACTGAAAGCGCTGGGGCACGACTCCGCCGTCGAGTTCAACAAGAAACTGTTGAAAAGGATGCGCGAGGAACGTAAGTCGATGGTCTGAGCCATCTGCTGTTTTCTCGTGGATTGCCCTCCCCTCCTGCTCCTGAGGAGGTGCCTAGTGCCTAGATTAATCCATGCCGTCTGCTGAACTAACCATCCCCAATGAAGAGGGATTGCACGCCCGTCCCGCGGCTAAGTTTGTGAAGATTGCGAACGAGTATCCTTGCGAAGTTTGGGTTTCGAAAGACGACGAGGAGATCAATGGGAAAAGCATCATGGGCTTGATGATGCTGGCTGCTGCGCAGGGTTCGGTCGTCGAATTGACCACCGAAGGCGAGCAGGCCGAGGATGCTTTGACTCGGTTGAGCACCCTCATCGAGAGCGGCTTCGAGTCTGAGTGAGGCTTCAAGTTCCCGGTCAGTGTCATCGAGAGCAGCACTCTCGCGATTGCCATTGATTGGTTGAAATTTCGGAATTCACGACGATCATTCGCCGAAAACGCTTCGGGGGACCTCGAAAAACCTAACTGACCGATCCAACTTGCAATAACCGTCTCCCGCTTTGTTCTGAAAATTCTTGAAAGCTATGGCTAGCAAGAATTTTC
>JBCCBR010000437.1:0-3562 GCA_039033935.1 Verrucomicrobiota bacterium | reverse complement strand
CTGGGCGAGGAGTGCGTTGCGCGCCGCTTTGGTCTGATTCTTGAGAGTGCCGCCATCGTAGACGAGCTGACGAATCGAGAGGCTGAGCTGGCGGGCAAAGAGATCTTCTCCGCTGCGGAGCAGACCATCAGTGGTGCGTTCACGGTAGGAGTATCCGGATGACCCGTCGAGGGTGACGCGGGGAAGTCGCTCAGAGCGAATGATGGCTTGATCCTCCCGAGCGCTGAGCGTGTCATACTCAGCTGCATTGAGCTCAGGTTCGAACTCAAGCATCAGACAGACCGCCTCTTCGAGGGTCTGAGACTGGGCTGTAATGGGGGCAAGCGCGGCAAAAAGACCGAAGGCAAACAGCTTAATTTTCATAATTAGGAGATTTTAACTCCCAAAATTATGATAAATATGGAAAATAATCAAACGCTATTTATAAAGTTTTGCTTATTTATTTTAAAATCCTCTCACTTTGCGCTGATAATTTCGCCGTTCCTCCGGCGAGAAAGGGCCTCCCGCTCTCTATGGTCGGCCTTCGTCTGACCGCACCTAGCAGCTGGGGAAATCAGCTACGCGACTGCCGGAGCATCGACCCAGCGATCGTGCTCCTTGATCAAATCGACGAGCCTCTCGACAGCTTCGTCTTCCGGGATATTGAACTTCACCGGCTCTTTCCCGACGTAAAGATTGATCTTGCCGGGAGCCCCCCCGACATAGCCGAAGTCGGCGTCCGCCATTTCACCGGGTCCATTAACAATGCAGCCCATCACCGCGATGCGAACGCCTTTGAGATGGCCAGTCGCCTCACGGATTTTTTGAGTGGTGCTTTGCAGGTTAAAAAGGGTCCGCCCGCAGCTGGGGCACGCGACATAATCAGTTTTAAAAATTCGGGCTCCGGCTGCCTGGAGAATGTTGTAGGAAAGGCGCAGTGACTGACCTGGGGCTTCCTCTCCCTGAACTAAAATCGCGTCTCCTATGCCATCGCAGAGCAGCGATCCAATCACAAAACTCGACTCCAGCAGGGTCTCGTCGAAATCGCGATGCGGGTCCTCGCTCGGGACGAGGGTGTCTTTCAACAGAATCGGATGCCGAGAGTCGAGTCGGATCGCCAGCAGTCGAAAAGCGGCGAGGGCTGGAATTTCGAGATGATCCGCGACCGTGACGAGGCATGGCTCTTCAATTTGGTTCAGAGTCTCGATGGCTATCTGATCCCGTGGATCAACTTCGTGGAGACCTGAGGATTCGACCACCACCTCTGGCTGGAAGTCGCCCATTTTTTCAAGCTTGTGAGAAATAGCATCCCACTTTGCCTGGCTCGTGAAAACGCGGATCGTCTCAGTGCCCCCGAGGCCAACGCCCTGAACCGTGATCTTCTCGGAAGCCCGCCTCGCATACTCGAAGGGATTCCAAGTCGCTTTTTCCCAGGGAATCTCCGGCAGATCGGCTTTTGCGAGGCTGTCTCGATACTTCTGTGTCGCCGCAACCAGAGCCCGGGCGACTGGTATTTCACGGATGGCATCCTCGGTCAAACTGACCCGGATCGTGTTGCCGATACCATCGGCGAGAAGGCTACCGATACCGATGGCACTTTTGATCCTGCCATCCTCTCCATCACCCGCTTCAGTCACGCCGAGATGGAGGGGGTAGTTCCAGTCTTCGCCGGATTCGCGCATCCGTGCGACGAGCAAGCGGTAAGCCCCGATCATGACCTTGGGGTTGCTCGCCTTCATCGAGAAAAGAAAATTGTGATAGCCCCGTGAGCGCGCAATGCGAGCAAACTCGAGAGCGCTCTCGACCATCCCAAGCGGCGAATCACCGAAGCGATTCATGATGCGATCACTGAGCGAACCGTGATTCGTCCCGATACGCATCGAGACTTTGTGCTCCTGACAATAATCGACGAGCGGCCCGAACCCTTCCTCGATCCGGACTAACTCTTCGGCATATTCTTCGTCGGTGTAGTCGCGCACCTGAAAGCGCTTTTTGTCGGCGTAGTTGCCAGGATTCACCCGAATTTTTTGGACCCATTTTGCCGCCTCCATCGCGGCATCTGGCTTAAAATGGATATCGGCGACGACCGGGACATCGCTGCCGCCGGCTCTGATCCCGTCAACGATCGACTCCAGATTGGCGGCGATCTTTTTGGTTTGAGCGGTGATTCGGACGAGTTCGCATCCTGCCTCGACCAGCTCCAGCGCCTGGCTCACAGACTCGTCCGTGTCTCGAGTGTCACTCGTCAGCATCGACTGAACCCGAATCGGGTTCTCACCACCGAAACCGACCCCACCAATATCCACCGCTCGCGTGAGGCGCGTTTCCGGTGTGATCGGTGAGTCAGTGTATTGCATCAGGAGTTTTGTAACGGAAGGAACGCACGCTGGACCTCGGTCGCAGCTTCGCCCTTCGGCACTCGATCGCCAATATCCTTGAACGTGACAAAAATGATGAAACTAAAAAGCAGCAAAACAAAGGCGGTCTGGATGATCTCGAGGAACTTGACCGGCAGTGCCTTGCGGCGAATGCCCTCGGCTGTGGCCATGACGATGTGCCCACCATCAAGGACCGGAAAGGGAAGCAGGTTCAGAATCGCTAAATTGATGTTGAGGACGACGCTAAACCACAGCGCAAGCCTCCAGCCATCGGGGTGTTGAAACAGATCGTAGTAGACCCCCATGATGCCAACCGGACCGCTGAGATGACTGACGTTGACATCAGATTTCGGTGAAATCACAGCTCGTAGCGTCTGCACCATGGTTGTGACTCCGTTTTTCACCTGAGTCAGGGGATTAGGGCGCTCCACTCCCCTCACGCCCGCGGCATCGAAGGCGATCCCGGTGAGCTCAAGGCCTTTGGCGGGAGTCGGCGGAGATTCCGGCAATTCAGGCAGACGGGGTGTCACCACAAATTCGAGTCGCTCAGAATCACGTGCCACGGTGAGAGTGACCGCTTCCCCTGCCTTCCAATCAAAGTCACTGACGTCTCGATAGCCGAGGACGTCTTCGCCATTGATCGAGACGATCCGGTCCCCAATTTCCAATCCAGCAGCCCTCCCTGGGCTGTGATCTTTTGTTTCAACCACTACGGCTGAAATAGACGGCCCCACCCCGATTTTCGGAAGCGGCTTCCGCGCCGAAATGTAATGCCAAACCTTTGCGAACAGACCGCCTTCGATCTCTTCTTCCTTAATCTCCGGCCTTACGACTTCGAGGCTCATCCGACCCTCATCAGGACGCTCTAACTCCACGCTCAGTGTTTCACCCTCAGCCGAGACCACGGCCCAGGTGATGGAACGATTCATCCCGAGAAAGCTCTCGATCTCCATCCCGTCGATCGAGATGATTTTGTCTCCCGGGAGGATGCCGGCTGCTTCCGCTGGCGTATCCTCCCCGACGATACCGACCGTGGTCGTATTCCGCGACTCACTCACCGGCTTCCCGACCGCCCAAACCAAGACGGCGAATACCACCGCGAGTAGAAAACTGAAAAGTGGTCCGGCAAAGGCCACGATGATCTTATCGATTGGCTTGACCGGCGGCAATTTTTTGACCTCCTCACCCTCAGCGGTCCCTTCGAT
>JBCCBR010000436.1:0-3573 GCA_039033935.1 Verrucomicrobiota bacterium | reverse complement strand
TGTAAAAAACGACCGTGACGGGCTCTTCAGTCGACGGATCTTCTCCCTTTGCTGAAGGGCTCAGCAGCAGGAAGCCAAGAGTCGCCGATGCCACTGCTAAGCACGTGGAAAGGCGACTCCAAAAGGGGGGCAACTTCAGCATCGAAGGAAAGATCGGTGTTTGGAGGCGTGGAGTTCACGCTTTTTTCTCATCATCCGACTCAGAAGAGTCGTGCGGCTCTTCCCAGCTGCGTTTTCCTTCTTCCTCGCCCGCTTTGATCTCATGTTCAAAGTCATCCCGAGCTTTCTTGAATTCACCCATTCCCTTGCCGACGCCGCGCGCCAGTTCCGGGATCTTTTTGGCACCAAAAAGGAGGAGGATGACCAGGAAGATAAGAATGATCTCCTGTGGTCCGAGAGCACCGAGAGCGAGGATTGTCGTTGTCATGGCAGGATCGTAATTCCGGGACCGATTGCTTGCAATGGGAAATGGGCGACCGATCTCGGGTGGCGCGATTCCGGTACACGTTTGGAGCGTGCTTTCCTACGCGCTGGCTCCCCTCGCAAAGGTGGATAGAAAACGTCAAAAGGGCGGGAGGCGAGGCGCTCGCGTGCCGCCATGCAGCTGACAAGACGAATCACAACTCTTGGTTGCCAAACCTGAAATCCGATCAGGGGACGACCCGCAAGGATTTGACCCTGTTCAGTCGTGGACCCAACCCTGTTTAGTCGAAGAGGCAACCCTGTTTGGTCCGGGAGGCAACCCTGTTGAGAAGCCGATTGGAATCGGAAGCAGTGGAGCGGGAGCGAAACAGACTCTTCACTCCGAATCATCCGCAGTGACTCCGAATCGATCGAGGGTCTGCTGAGCGCGGGCGTAGTCGCCGGTTGCGCGGTAGAGTTCAGCGATGCCTTTGACTTCCTCTTCGCTCCATTCTCCAATCGTCAGGGATCTGGTGCCGATCAGCACGAGTGTCTCGTCGTATTTTTTCGCGGCGAGGCCATAGCGGATGAGACGCGAAGCGAATTGCTGGTCTTCGGTGCGACCGGCCCGGGCGAGGAGGAACCAGGCTGTTTCAGCATCGCCATCTTCGAAGACGGCGTCGGCTCGAGCAATCCGAAGAGTCAGACTTTGCGGGTAGAGAGCGAGGCCTTCATCGAGAATTTCCGCTGCGGCTCCAGCGTCGTAGGCGTCGGCGACAGCGGCGGCGTAGTCGACAAACTGCTGCTCGCTGGGCGGGTCAGCCTCCTCGAATTGCTCCGTAAGAGTTAGGAGATCGACAGACGACTCCTCGGTCGGAGAGCTGATTGGAGCGGCCGAGTATGCCGCATTTCGTTCTGCGGGCGCAGCTGGAGGAGCCGCCGATTTGGGAGCCAGGACTGCGCTGACGGCCTGCTCAACCTCGGTTTCGACATCGGGGGAGGGTGAAATGGTCACTGCGGGCGTTGGTTCGGTTACCGATTCGGGGATCGTTTCAACACTTGGATCAGTTCCGCTCGGGGCCGGGGCTTCGGCAGTTTTGACTTCCGCCTCAACGATCGGAGCCGCAAGCGCAGACTTTTCTGCGTCAGCTCCCGGTTCAACAGCCTGCTTTGGATCTGTGATAGTCGCCATGCTCGGACTGAAGACAGTCTGTTGGCTGGCCGGAGGTGTGGGTGATACCAGGGAAGTGGTTGCAAGCGACCCGGCCTTGAGCTGCTGGATCGTGACCCAGGCGGCAATGCCAAGCAGCCCAACGGTAGCGGAGAGAAGAAAAAGGCCGAGCCAGCCAGAGATCGATCGAGGGAGGACGGATCTCTTTCTTCCGGCTGAATATCCAGCTGGCTCGCCGGTAAATGCAGGAACCTTTGGATCGAGCGTAGTGGAGCCAGGAACCGGCGGCATGGGATGAACGGAACTCATTTGCTAAATTTATGGTAATTATCATATTTTATCAACTTCTGGAAACCGTCTTTTTTACAAGGCAGAGGGCAAATGAGGGCGTAATCTCCCCCTGAGTGGGATGGCTGGTCGACAGTCTTTTGAGCGATAAACCCTGTTTGTCCTTGCTGAAGAAACAACCAGCCCCTCGAACGCACCATGAGTAATTCATCGATCGTGAGCGGTCTGGCGGGCCTCAATCCTCTTTCGCCCTTCGAATTTTTGCGCCCAGAACTCGATCGGGTGGAGTCCCGAATCCGAGCGCAGGCAGAGGACTTCGATCCGGCAGTCGAGCCGTTCGTGGGATACATCCTGAACACCTCTGGAAAGCGGATCAGACCGGCACTGACTTTCCTGTCGGGAGGTGCGACCGGTGGAGTCAGTGATGATCATCACAAGCTGGCGACGATTCTCGAGCTGATCCACGTAGCGACTTTAGTCCACGACGACATTATCGATGGCGCCGAGATTCGGAGACAGGCTCCGACCGCCAATGCGAAGTGGGGGAATGCGCTCTCAGTCTTGCTGGGCGACTGCCTGTTCTCTCATGCTCTGATGCTCTCGACTGAGTTTGAGGACAAGATCATTGGCCGCCGGGTCGCCCAATCTGCCAACGAGGTCTGCACCGGAGAAATCCAGCAGACTCAGCGACGTTTCGACATGCAGCTTTCGCGTGAGGAATACTTCGAGATTATTTCGAAAAAGACGGCTGCTCTGTTTGCCTCAGCAATGGAGCTCGGGGCGAAGTTGAACCGGCAGGACGACGAGACTTGTGGACAACTGAAGCAATTTGGAAATCGGATCGGCACGGCGTATCAGATTTATGACGACTGCATCGACTTGATCGGGGATGAATCGGAGTTTGGAAAGACGCTGCGCACCGACATTAACCGCGGCAAACTGACGCTCCCGATCCTGAACCTGTTGGAGTCGTCTGACGAGCCTCAGCAAGAGAAGCTGCATCGGATGCTGCTCCAGACCGAGACCGAGCCGATTGATCTCGGAGAGCTGGCGAGTCTCAGCGGCTACCGAGCTTCGATTACTCAGGCGATCGATACCGGGCAGGAGATGATTGCCGGGGCACGAGCTGATCTCGGTTGTCTCGAGGAAAGTGAGCACGCCGGGGCCTTGCTTGGCATCACCGACTTTCTCCACCAATTGTTTGAAAACTGCCGGGAGTAGAAAAGGGAGGCGCGGCGAGCCATCGCACGACTCGGTAGTAGTTTTCCTCCGGATAACTCCGAACCGTCTCGGGTAGTTTACTTCCCCAAGCGCCCATCCAGAGTGCCGGGTGGTTTCCTGAGAATGAAAGGGGACAACCTTGCGATAAATCGCTGATTTTCAGGCAATTCGGCAGCAGAAATGTTGCCTGAATCCATTTTTCGCTCGCGAATCTCGGAGTTCGTACTAAAGGTGGCACGCGGGTTGCTCCCGATCGAGGCATTCAACCCGAAGACATGTCGTTTTTGCTCCCCATGAGCAATCGGCCTTCGCAGAAGAACCAACAAACCTACACCCTTAGATGGCAAAACTTAAACTGGAATACCTCTGGCTCGACGGCTACGAGCCCGTCGCTAACCTTCGTGGCAAAACTAAAATTCTCGATGGAGATCCTGATTCACTTACGCTCGCGGATCTTCCCGAGTGGGGATTCGACGGCAGCTCAACTTTGC
>JBCCBR010000435.1:0-3579 GCA_039033935.1 Verrucomicrobiota bacterium | reverse complement strand
TCGACATCAAAGTCAGTTTGGTAAATCTCAAGGATCGCATCGCCGGCATCGCGAGCGATTTGGCCGAGAGATTCGAGGTCGAGGTCGGCTATCATCAGGCCCCTTACCTGCATTTGATGTTCCGGTCAAATGGGTGCCCCTCGGTTACGAGCCGGGTCTGCTCAAAGCTCTCGCAGCAGCGTGTTCCCACTGGCGGAGGATCTTGGAACCCATCCGACGAGGCGGACCTTGATCCACCAGTAGCCAGAACTGCTGACCCGATTGGAATCGATCACCTCGACTTCTGAGCCTGTCCACATTTTGGCGAGTCGATCCCCTCTCAGTCCATACTGCGGCCGAAGCGAGATGAAGGCATCTGAGGGATCGCCCCCTCCATCCCAGGTGAGTGTCAGAGTCCCATCTCCATTGTCGCGGGCGTAGTCGACGTTCCGAGTCGATTTCCGGATTGCCATCCACCCATCCATCCCTCCATAGACCCAGGGAACGCCTCCGACCATTACCTCGTTCAGCCCTCCCTCCTGAAATCTCGAAACCGACTGCCTGGATAAAGTGGCGACAGCTCGGGCCCCAGGCTCGAGGCTGAGCGAATTGTCCCGATCAACCACGAATACCCGCGGCGGCTGCGGGGGAGGGGGTGGCGATGGCACCGGGTTGCGCTCCGGCACATCAAGTTCGTCCTTATCCTTAATTTCTCCAAGCCCCTGGCTCAGAGTATCTTTGTCGGCTCCCCCTTTTCTATCTGCTGGAGAAGAAGTCGTCGCCGGTTCAGTCTCTCCAGAGCAGAAGTCGGCTCCGTCCCTGATTTGAGAGACAGCGCGCTTTTGCTGGAGTGGGATCGACTGGAGCACCTCTTGCCCTTGCGAATTCGTCACCGATCGATCCAAACCCAATACCAATGGAGAACCAACCCAACCAATCGTGACCACCAATAGACAGGTAGCCAAAGTTCGAGATGTATTCATGAGTCTGCTTGTTTTCGTGTCTGTTTTGCAGGGAACAGGGTGGTGCCTTAAATTTTTACGGGCTTCCCCGAATAAAGGAATCCGCAATATTTCCCAGAAAAGTGGCCATGTGAGTTGGTGCCGAAGAAATCGTGATCCGACCCTGCCGACTTTCCAATTTGGCGAGTTGCGCAGCGACACTCTTCGGGTTTTTCAAAACAGTGCGCCCATTGCGTAGCGTCACGCTCGGTTCTGAAACAATCTCACCGTGCTCTTCGAGATCGTCGAGAAACCGAAACACATCGAGATTGATACCCTGCATGTAATGATACTGGCCGGAAAGATCATAGATAAAGTGCGCTCTCAACCGCGGCGTCTGGTCGAGAAATCTAGCCCACGATACTGCCATGACTGAGCCGTCGTTTTGTTTGTCAGTCAGGGAGTAGGCATTGTTGACCATCGCGTCGGAGACCGTCCAACTCGCCAGCCTCGCTCTCAAATCGTCAAACTGACTTTCGTTGCTGAGGATTGCCTCGTGCATGGCTCGGTCGACTCGACCCGCGCCCGAAAAACTGTGGAGATGGATTCGTTCGACTGTCCCCAGTTTCCGGGAAATCCCCCTGATCTGATCAGCCAATTCGCGCGCAAGACGCTGGGCACTGATGTCCTCCGACGATGAGCGATAAAGCGAATGCCAATCTTGCTTTGCGCAGAGCGGTTGCACCACGAGCAGACCCGCGCCAGCCTCACTGAGGTGGCGGTCGAGATCGATTAATTCCCCCTCGATCGATGGCTGCTTCCCATTTCGGGCTTTGGCGTCGTAGTAGGAGGGCTTGTCCCCGTGCAATAGAAAAAGGATATCGGAAACTGATTCACGATTCCCGACTGCCGATAGCCGAATACCCGCAAAGAATGAGTTCTCTCCGAGCGTCCCGCCAAAACGATATTCGATAGTCGACCTTGTCTCATCTGGAGGGGCCACATTGTAGCCATCGTTAATTTCGACTACTTTAAACGAGAGCGAAGGTGGTGACTCATCCTCGGCTGAGCCGCCACCACCTAACCACGAGACGGAGGCGACCATCAGAAGCCCAATCCCCCGTAACGCTTTCCAGAGGCGATGCTTTACCTCAAACAAACAGCTAGCCATCTTGTTTACCTCTAATCACAGTAATCGACTTGTCGAGTGATTTGGAGACTGTTGGAGTGTCAGGAATCCGGCAGGGTTTCCCAGGCCTACTCCGGCCGCTCCCTCCTCAGAGCCGACTCAACTGATCGGACGTCCACTGTGCTGCCCGCACCGCATCGGTGTCGTCGGGATAGGCAGCCATGTAGCGCTCCCACTTGTTGCGGGCGAGCTCGAGATGCTCGCGGGCACTGTCAGTGTCTCCTGTCTTCATGCAGGCGAAACCGGCTAGTCCCTGTGCCCGCGCTAAGGCGCGGTGGTGGGATGGCTGAGCTGTGGGAGAGAGCGTGACCGTTTCGAGAGCGGCAATCGCCTCGCGGAGTGGAATGCGACTTTCATCGAATTCGCCCGCGTCACCGAGCAATTCAGCGAGATGGGCCAGCCTCTGCGAGTAAGAGAAGAGAAGGTCGTTCGGGACTAACTCGTTTGCTTCGATCAGTGGGCGCAACAGTGAGATCGCCTCCCGCTCGAGATTGACCGCATTCTGGAGACGACCGCCATCGCGTTGGTTGCTCGCGAGCACCCCATAGACATCGGCGAGGGTTTTTTGAGAAGCAGCATCGAACGGATTCGAAGAGATCACATTTACTAACACTTCGACAGATGCATCGAGCTTGTCGATATCGTTGGTGAGCAGGCCGACGCGGGCGAGACTGATCCCGAGACCGAGGTGGTACTGATCGACCGAAGCGTTTAGCCTGATCGCCTCGGCATAAATATCGCTCGACTGCTGGAAAGACTCGAGAGCGAGATCGCCCTCCTCGTTGCCCTCGAGGACTCGCCCGGTGAGCCCAAAGGAGCGTGCCAGCGCGCCAGTGATGCGATCGTCCTCGGGATTTTCCTCCTGGAGTTCGATCAATTGCATGCCGACAGAGCGAGCACTGTCGAGCGCTGCTTCGGGATGCCCCATCGAAAGCTCACACTCAGCGATGGCGAGCGAATTCAGATGAATCTCTACTTTCGAACCGAGAGTTCGCTGGGGATCACGTGACCGGGCCTCAGTCCAGAAGTGCGTCGACTCCGTGAAGTAGTGACGGGCGACAGAGTATTGACCTTGTTTGAGAGCGAGACGGCCTAGCGACGCTTTCGCGATCGCCAGATTCTCCACAAACTGCGCACCCGCCTCACCGCTGTCGTTCAAAATCGCCATGTAGCGGCGCTCAGCTTCACCGAAAGCACCTAACGCTTTTCCAAACTGTCCCACTTCATCGTAAATACGACCGAGGAAAAAGAATGCATTGGCCGTCGAAACGATAAAGTCAGGGGCATCACCATAGACTTCGACAAGGCTTTCATAATGTTCCTGCGCGGCAATGAGCTGCTCCGCACGTCCCCGTCGAAATGCAGGCACGTCGGTATCTTTGTTCTCAAGAACGAGCTGAAAAAAGCGGTCCCCATTTTCCTGGGCTTGACGCACCACCTGTCGCGCCAGTTTGGCCTCGCCGACCCCAG
>JBCCBR010000434.1:0-3589 GCA_039033935.1 Verrucomicrobiota bacterium | reverse complement strand
GGCTCGCCCTCGGAAATGGGTGATTTTCCAAATCATGAATGTTCCGTGGGCCGATCCAAGAACATTTTTCGCGCTTGCTGTTCCTCAATCAGCGACTTTTTTTACTCCGCTTTTTTCTTTTTTCTCTCATTTAGCTGAGCTCTGAGGCGCAAGTTGAAAGGGGATCCGTGGTGTTCTGCGACGTTTTGCTCTGATCACGTCTGCTCGATTTCCTGCCACCATCAGTCCTCGGATCGAAGCTTAAGTCGGTCTTGCGTAGGAAGGAGAATCTCGATCCACGAACCGACTCAAGCTACCGGGTCTTCCGAACCGCAATTTGAGCCTCAACGACTTAGCTGCTTTGCCACTGACGATGATTTCAAGGAAAAGAGGCTGCAGTGCCTAAAGTCGCGAGCCGAAATGGCGCAACCGTTGCCGCCGCGGCTAAACCGAATAATCCTCACCATCACTCTTTTCTCGATCCTGATCAGATCAGCGATCACACCAAATCGTCGATTCGTTACAACTCATTCTGGTTCTGTCAGGCGGGATCATGTGCGCTTGTCATGAAAACGTTGCAAGCTTTTTGCTCCATTGCGGTGTTCCATCATCAAGCGATCATCGAAGTGGATATATTTTATGGCTCCCCGCTTCGCTCGAAGATCGTCAGGGGGACAGAATGAAATTTAGAAGACTGCCAGTTTTGCAGGCCTTTGCCTGTGGGTTCCTTTCTCTCGGAACTCTCTCTGCAGCCGGTAGTCCAAAATCGGGACGGGCCTTTGCCGATGACTTCACGGTTCACTCGATTGGTCGGTGGGGCGTGCTCGAATCTCGGACCATCATCCTTGAGCCGCTTGCCAATCGGGTCCTCATGCAACCAGACTACGAGGCGGCGATGCTCGGAACGGTGTGGCACTTCGAAGCGGACTCGGTCGGGGCGGTTGCGGATCAGCTGCGAGACCTTGGACTCCGCCCCGAAATTCTCGCGGGGCTCCTCAATGATAGCGCCACTGAGGTCGATCCAGAGCAAAACCGGGTAACTCTCCAGCCCGATACCGCTTTGGTCGCGGCGCTTTCGCCAATGCAGCGATCTCGCCTCTACAGCAAGATCTTGTTTCAGGATCCGGTGAATTCCTTCTACGCAAAGCCATTCATCCATCCTCGTGAGGGAATCAGTGGCTTGATGCTGCGCCGCTCGGGGCTGTCTCGCGCCCAGCTTTCCAAAATCGAAGCGTTCACCTATCGTGTCGACCAGCAAAACTACTTTTCCGACCTCCCGCTATTGTTCGAATCGGCGAGGGATGATCGAGAGCGCTTTCAGTTGATTCGCTTTCTCTCCCGGGAAAAGTCTTACGCTTTCCGCCTCAGCGTTTCGAACCCCTCTGATTGGGAGCGACTCGAGGATTACTGGGCTGCCGGAGGACTGAATCCCGACCCGCTGCCACTTCTCAAGGCGGCGACGCAGTCTCCCCAGATTGCCTTCATTGATGGGCTGCACCTGCTCCCACCACTTCCGCGCAAGCTTCTCCACACCTACCCTTCGATTTACGGAAATGGGGTCGGGGCGAGCATGCCGGATTGCTACTGGACCGCTTTTAATTTTTTTGATGTCAATCCCAGCGACCGGATTTTCGACCGCGTCGATATCTATCTCGAAAGCCGTTACGAAACGATTGCCGAGCCCGATGAGTTCGGTGACCTGATGCTGATATCCGATCCCGAGACGGGAAAGCCGGTCCACGCTTGTAACTACATCGCCGGCGATCTCTTCTTCACCAAAAACGGTCTCAGCATGGCGCGACCATGGGTGGTCGAGCGTCGCGACGAGATTCTTTCAATGTATGCGAAGAGTGCTGATTGCGTGCAGTACTTTCGACTCCGAGGCGGGACATGACGAAGCGGAAGCAGTTCCAGTCTTGCCCCCTCATTTCTATCGGCTTCTTCCTTATCGCTGCACAGAGCTGCTTTGCACAAGCTGCTGAAAGCACGTTAAAGTCCCTGTCCACCCCAAGCGAATGGGGGCAGATCGAATGGACCCCATTCTACCTCGAAGTCCCTGAGGATATCCTGCGGCTCTCCTCCATCCCCAGTGAAACCACGATCTGGCATCTCCCAGACAGATCGGCGGACGAAATTGAAGACCTGCTCCTCGAATTGGGAATGGCTCAGGATGCGGTCGAGCAAACACTCGCCGCATCGCTTCCTTACCAGCTCAACCCTCCTTACCGATTGTTCCCCCCGAGGGAGGTGGTCCTGTCGCTCCCTTCGGAGGCCCGCAGCAAGCTTTACGCGGTGCTCGCTCGCTACCCCGAAAATGCGATGCACCGCCAGCCGACCGTGCTGCCCGAGGGAGATCTTGCCCGTTTTTTTGCGGGAACTGACCTCTCTCCAGAGCAGATGAAACTCATCGCACAGCTCTCTTACGAGCGTCTCTCCCAGCGCTGTTTTGCTGACCTGCCCGCGCTGCTCTGGACTACAAAATCAGAAGCCGAAGAGTGGAATCTATTGAGGATGATGACCCGGGTTCGCACCTACCTGGGGCGAGTCAGATTGATGCCCGAACAGGATCTCGGTAGCTTCGTCGACTACTGGACCTGGGATTTTCGCCAAACTGACGGCGTTCCCTTTCTCGATACCTTCACCCGAGACGGCCTTGCCGAGGGAATCGACCTCACCGAAATCCTTCCGCCGGTTCCCCGAAAATTCGTCTACACCTTCCCACGCGAAGAGATGGGTGCTGAGGGAGCATTTCCGGACAGCTACTGGGCCGCGCTCAACTTTTTTCTCTACTTACCTCGCGATGAGTTTTCAGACTCTGCTGAGGCAGCCGCCGAACTGGAGCAATGGTACGAACCAGTCGACCAGCCCCCGCGCTACGGTGATGTCCTCATCTTTCGCCCAACCGATTCGGAACGGGCGACCGTTGCCTCCGCCTACCTCGCTGACGGCATGGTTTACACCAAGCCAAGCCGCGCCCGCCGCTTTCCCTTCGTGCTCATGCGAATCGAGGAACTGGTCAACCAGCTCGGAGGCACCGACGAAGTCAGTATCTCGGTCTTCCGTCAGAGAGAGGGGCCATGATCTGAGTCCTTTCGATCGCAGCCTTACTTTCGAATCGTCTCGGCATGCGCTCGCTCATCAGTAGGTGTCAAGAAGTCTGCCTTTTGTTCCAGGGAGCATTTGACGAGTAGATGCTTCAGAAGGCAAAGACACTATCCGAACGGGCCACTTCGACTGCTCGGCGAAAAAGCCGCACGCTAAGGCGCGAAGGCGCAAAGAGTTGGGTAGAGAGCAGAGCCTTTGGCTTCCGTGGGGTGGTATGAGCTACAAAGTGCGATAGGGGAGAGCCGTTTCGATACAGGGCGAATGGTTGCCTCAAAGTAAGCGATCAACCGAGCCTCCTGAACATTTTTGCTAGAGCTATGCTAACTCTTGCTGCTATGCAGCGAGGTCTTCCTTTTCCTCTATCGCCATCATCCAGTTGCGAGGAAGGAGCGGCTCGAAGTCGTCCCGATTGGTCATGTTGGGAAGTCGCTCGAATGCCCACTTGAAGTAGTCGAACGGGTCTTTCCCGTGTCGTCTTACCTGCTCCACGACGGTGTAGATTACG
>JBCCBR010000433.1:0-3590 GCA_039033935.1 Verrucomicrobiota bacterium | reverse complement strand
CTAGCAAAGCTCCCACACCGATCCAGATTGCAGACCAGATCGGGGCAGTCGAAATGGGTGACTTCCACTGAGTACCCCAGAAGCAGAGCGTGATCAAAACGATCACCCCGAAAGCAAAGATCAGGCTATGACCACCCAGAGCGATCGCCTTTTCGAACATCTGGTGAAGCGTATCAGGGTCGCCGTAGGAACTCCCTCGAGTCTGATCCCTCGCCCACTTTTTCAGGAACAAACTGGCAAGCAGAATCGATAGCCCGAGCCAGATTCGGCGGTCTCCCCAAAGCAGCCCAAATCCGCGAAGCAGTAGGGTTGGCAAGGTCGTGATGCAGATAGCGACAAGGCCGCCGACTACTCCCATTAAAAATCCGATGATCGCGATCATGTCAGTAGGCAATCTGTGTGATTACTTGGCGACGCGAACGACCCGGAACCCGATCGATTTTGATCGCTTGTCAGGCTCCTCAAAATTGCGAAAGGCACTTCGAAGAGCAGTTTCTGAATTGTTGAGCCAGGAGGCCCCGCGAACGGCATAGGTCAACTCGCTCAGATCATAAAAATCGCTGGTCCATTCCTCAGCATTCCCACTGATATCGAAAACTCCGTGCTCCGATGGGCGGTATGACATGACTGGAGCAGAAAAGGCGGCTCCATCAGAGAAAGCGGCGATTGATTTCCACCCAAAAGAGACGCTTGCTTCAGTGCTACTGAAATTCCCAAATCGATCAGGGACCTCAAAGTCGACACCCCAGGGAAAGGACTTTCCCGCGACCCGCCCCTTTTCCTCCGGTGTCTCTCCCTCTTCTTTCTCCAATCCAAGCAGAGCGCTGTACTCCGCATCAGAAGGTAGGCGGTAACTCCGCCCTTCTCGACTTCCGAGCCAATCACAAAAGGCGACCGCATCGTGCCAGTTCACATAGATGACCGGATGATTTGGAGCCTGTGTTTCCCCTCGGTAAATGACGGCTTTCCAGGCGGTTCCGACATCCGGATTCTCTCGCGCGAAACTCGTAAAGTCTGACACTCGTGTTTCGTGAATACAGATTTCATCACGACTCTCGGGAAGAGTCACAAACTGCATCCCGAGACTGTTTGGTTCTGGTGATACGGGCTCTTCTCCCGATGAAACAGCCTGAATAATCAGGAGGAGCGTTAAAGTTGAATAGAAGCTTAAACGTGTCATACCCTTGCCTGCACCGGATCGATCGTTTTCTTTCACCGATTCTCTTTTTTCTCATTCTCTGGGCACGACCTGCTTTTTCGGCGTTTCTCTTTGACCCGCTCTATGGACAGCCAAAACACACGCGTCACGTTGATCGGTCGACTTCGCGACTTGGACGACGCAGATGCCTGGAGCGAGTTCGTGGGTCTCTACGGACCTGTCATCATCAACTTCTGCCGGAAGCGAGGCGTTGCCGACCACGATATCGAAGACATTTCGCAGGAGGTCCTCAGCGCTCTGTCTCAGGCCATCCGAAACTTCGAATACGATCCCAAGAAAGGCACGTTTCGCTCCTGGATGTATCGATTTGTCAGAAATCGACTCTCCCGCCACTGGCGCTGGCGCGACCGACACCCCGATCGCGGAAGTGGGCGGACCACGGTGAGAAAGGTCATCGAAAATCAACCGGGAGACGACGACCTTCGTTTCGAGCAGGAGTGGGAGACGGATTATCGAAGGCGGCTCTTCGCCTGGGCTTGCAGCAAAGTTGAGCCTGAGGTCGCACCGGTGACCTGGGAAGCCTTCCAACTTTTTGCGGTGAAAAATCTGCCAGTCGACGCCGTCGCCAAGCAGCTCGATATCAAGCCGGGAGCCGTCTATGTCGCCAAAAGCCGAGTCGTCAGCCGCATTCGCGAAACAGTTGCCGGAGTAACCGAAGGTTGGGACCCCGATCTTGACGTGTTAGGCTAGAACGGGTCACCCTGATCCGTGCCGCGATGCCAATCGAAGTCCAGCTCGCCGACGAAGACGGTTCGGAAAATTGCCCGAGCGATTCATACCTTCGCGACCTGCTTTCGGGCGAAGCTGATGGCGCGTCATTTCTGGATGCGATCGAATCCCACCTTGGTGACTGCCAACTTTGCCAGGAGCGTCTTGAGGAGATCGCTGGAACTCTCGACATTCCCACCGCGCCCGAGCAGAGCGAAGAGTTTGAAAAAGAAACTCAATCGATCGTCGCCTCGATTCGAAAAAAGTCCGACCGCCCTCCGGAACCTCTTTCAACAGCAAGTGTTTCGGAGGTAGACCTTTCGACCCGGATTTTCGGGGAATCATCTGCCGACGACGCTTCTCTTGGGAGCATCGGTCGATATCGAGTGGATTCTCTCGTTGGTGAAGGTGGCATGGGGCTTGTCTATCGAGGCTACGATACGGAGTTGCAGCGTTTCGTTGCCATCAAGGTGCTATCCCCAACCGCGGCTGTTTCCCAAGAGGCGAGAGACAGATTTCTCCGCGAAGCGCAAAGCGCCGCCGCGATCGTCCATGAGCACGTGCTACCGATTCACGATCTCGGAACGATTTCTGGAAGCGGGCTCCCCTATCTGATTCTCCCATTTGTTGAGGGAGACAGCCTCGACCAGATTGCAACAGCAACTACCCTCTCAATCGCAAGGATCGTCGAAATCATTGCCGCGATCGCTTCCGGTTTGGAGGCGGCTCACGCCGAAGGACTGGTCCATCGCGACGTCAAACCTGCCAACGTGCTAACTGAGTCGAAGACTGGGCGCATTTTCCTCGCCGACCTCGGTCTCGCCCGCGCGGTTGAGGCACGCGGGGACCTCACCGGCACGGGCATGCTGCTCGGAACGCCGCAATACATGTCGCCCGAGCAGGCAAGAGGCGAGCCAGTTGATCACCGCAGTGACCTGTTCAGCCTCGGCGCGATTCTCTATCGCTTGCTCAGTGATGAACCGCCCTTCAAGGGGGAGAGTGCACTATCGATTCTCAGAGAGGTGACCGATCACCAACCGACTCCGATTCGAAAATTGCGATCCGATACCCCCGAGTGGCTGGCAAATTTGTGTCATCGACTCCTCCATAAAAATCCTGACAAACGCCCCCAGTCGGCCAAACATGTCCTCGACGCCATCGAAAGCGAGAGCGCGCCCGCGATTTCAAAATCTCGTCCGACCAAATTGCTCCCACTAATCGGGCTCGTATCAGCCGTCGCCATTGTTGGCTCTGTGGCTCTGCTTGCTCTTCAGATCAGAAATTCGAAAACCACGAGGATCGAAAATAGCGCCGCCGCGCAAGACCCACCCCCACAAGAAGCGCCCCTTCCGACCTTGGCTTTCCAAATTGGTGAAACCCGTTTCGACTCTCTCGTCGAAGCGATCGCTCAGGCCAATTCCGGTGACGTGGTCAAAGTTTCGGGTGCCGGGATACATCTGACGTCGCCGGTCAAGACAAACGGGAAAGAACTCACTATTCGTGCCTCGGTTGGTAGCGAACCAACCCTCGAAAGCACCGATCCTCGGTCTCCCCTCTTCGACTCCGAGGCCCGGCTAAACTTGATCGGGCTTCATCTCATTCATCAGGGTTTACCCGACGGCGCTAGTGTGATCTCGCTCCGCCGCAGTCCACTGACTCTCGT
>JBCCBR010000432.1:0-3595 GCA_039033935.1 Verrucomicrobiota bacterium | reverse complement strand
CTCAAAGGTGGACCGCATCTTGACGGAAAACGCCCCGCCCTCACTGTTCACATCGCCCGCTGCAATCAGAAGGGACAACCGAGCAGAGAAGCGAGGCGACTACCGACGTAGCCAGCATCTGCGTAGTGAGCATGAATCAAATCGGGGAGCCGCCCAGTTTCCCGAAAAAGCGCGAGCGACTGGTCGATGAAGGCATCCATGTAGCGCCACAAACTCTCCTTGCGAAAGTAGCGCTTCGGGCCTGCGGTGATGCGACGGATCGACACGCCATTGCCAAGCGGCTCGTGCGACTTGGCATAATCAGAACTCACTTTCGGATCGATCACCTGTCGAGTCAGCAAGTCGACTTTCTCGACGCTGGAGTGCTTGCCGAGGGCTTTGACCAGTTCGACAACGTACTTGCACTGTCCGCCAGTGTCAGCATCACGGCCGAGTTCGAGGTCATTTCCACGGATCAACCCGTGAATCGACAAATGAACGAGATAGAGTCCCTGGGCCATTATGCTACGATAGATGGGGTCAGGAAATGGCGAAGCCCCTCGACCACCCCGTAGGCGCAAGGTGCCTGGGCCAGGAAGTGCCCAGTCGTTTTGAAATCGATCGCCTGTAACTCGGCTGATGCGTTGGCAACTACGATTCCGTGAACATCAGCGTGCCCAAACATGGAGAGATCGTTTCCAGAATCCCCCGCGACAATGATTTTGGCGTGACCAAAATCGAGTCGGTCACAGAGCCAATGCAGCGCATTGCCCTTGTTGGCCCGCCGCGGGAGGATGTCGAGATCGCGCTGCGAGGAATAGACCACCTGGGCAACGATCCCTTCATCACTAAGTGACTTTTCGAGCTGGGCGATGTCAGCCAGATCTCGGTCGTTCCAGAACCAGCTTCGCTTGACGTTGGTGTTGCACTCGGGCGGCTGCGCCTCGATGTCGGGAATCAGGCGCTCGACAAGCGAGGAGACTCCGTCCGCTTCCCAGCCATCTCCGACGAGGTAGGATTCCCAATCGTCTATTTTTTCGGACTGCTCACAACTATAAATCTCAGTGCCAACCCCTCCGATGATGAAGTCTGGCTGAGGCAGCGGTACTTCTGAAAGGAGACCGAGTGTGTCTCCAATCGAGCGACCTGTATTGAATATAAGCTTCCCCTCCTGCTCGCTCCCAGTGGTCAAAGCCTCCCAGAACTCAGCAAAGTGAGTCGCAGTTTCCAGGCTGTCGTAAATCGTGCCGTCAATGTCGGTGGAAAAAATGAACATTCCCTTTGTCTTGATAAGTAGGTGCAAACTCTTAGCCCGTGTCCAGTGCAGAGACCGCGATGGCTCTTTTACCTCGAAAAGAACCGCGGTGGAGGTGTGCTGAAAACTTACACTCTGGCAACCACCTCTCCAGCGATGAGCTCTACCACCTCACTGGCGGATAGGTTGACTTCGTCACAGCAGGGCTCACCATCGTTGGTTGAGCAGTCGGGCTCAAGCAGGTGGATCAGAGCACAAAGTGCGGACTGGTCACTGGTCGAGAAAGGATTCTGAGCCTCTTTTAATGCGTCAAGGGCTGCTCGTCGCTGACCGCGCCGGAGATGATGTCTCGCCAGGCTCATCGGATCACTCGCTCTCACTGCGGAGGAGTTACGTTCTTCAGCGACTATCTTCCAGACAACCCGTCGCAGACAATCCGGGGTCGTTGGTTTCTGAACAAAGTCAACCACGCCGAGGCTGAGAGCTTCCTCAAGCGAATGCATGTCAACGAAGGCGCTCGCGAGAGCTACCGGGATGTAATTTCCAGCCGCTCGAAGATCGCGAAGCACCTCAAGCCCATCTTTTCCCGGCATGCGAAGATCGAGCAGCACCACATCGATCGGCACCGAATCGCATTCCCCCAGCCTATCGAGCGCTTCGTCTCCACCACCTGCCGTTTCAATGGCAAAACCCTCGGTCTGTAGCGAATACTCAAAGCCGAGCCGGAGCGTCGGCTCATCATCTACGATCAAGATTCTGGCTGGATCGGATGGCTGCATTGAGGTTAGTGGCTACTAAGAGGCAAGTCGGCGTAGAATCGGGTTGGTTTCCCCGGATTGCTTTGGACGCCAATTTTGCCCTCATGTGCACGCATTATTTCGCGTGAAATCCACAATCCCATCCCGGTTCCGTCGAGGTCCTGATCGCCAGCTCGGTAAAAACGTTCGAAAATGCGGTCCTGATCCGCCTCATCAACCCCGGGCCCCTCGTCTACGACCGATAGCCTCACGAAACGATTGTTCTCTCGCTCCAGCTCCAATCGGATGACCCCATTCTCGGGGGAATACTTGACGGCGTTGGCCAGAAAATTACTCACCACCTGCGAGATCTGGAGCGGATCGACGTTGACCCGTGGAAGATTTGTCTGCAACGAAGTTTCGAGGCGGAGGTCTTTTTCCATCAGGAGCGGCTTGGCGATTTCCTCAGCCGTGTTGGCGATTTCCGATGGCTGGACGACTTCGGTCTCGAGGCTGTGATAGCCGCCCTCAGCATGAGAAAGATCGAGGAGCTTCTCGAGCGTTTCGAGAAGTCGCTCGCACTCATCGCGAGCTGAGCCGACCATTTTTTCCTGAGTCTCGTTGAGCTCTCCCGTCTTTTGTTCGCCGAGCAGGTGGAGGATCATGCGAATACTCGTGAGCGGCGTTTTGATCTCGTGGCTGACCGTGCCGATCAGGTCGCTGCGGACGTCGTCGAGCCATCGCACTCGCGTGACGTCTATCAAAACCACGGCCCATCCATCGACTTGATCCCGGTCGTCCAGCAAAAGCTTGAAGATCCTCGGAAGATACCAACATTCGCGCTCGTCGAGCCGGAGGAGGAGGGCCTGGTCAATGTTGTCCGGGAGATAGTCTTCGCCAGACTCGATGCAGGTCTCGGCCTTGGCACGAAGCTTTGCCGGGACCGTCCCTACCTCCTCGATCGCCGACATCAGCTTTTCCGCCTCGGGATTTTTCTGAGAAAGGTCGCCATTCGGTTTCAGGATAAAGATCGGATGCGGGAAGGAGCTGATGATCGCGCTGCGCTCTCGATTCAGCCGAGTGAAGGCAAGATCCGACTCGGCTTTCATGACCCGGAGCTCGGCCGACATATCGTTAAAGGCGGTTGCGACCTGGCCGATCTCATTCGTCGACCGGACCGGAATCATCGTCTCAAAGTTCTGCCTCTGGACCTCGCGGATCGAATCCGTCAACCCGTTGATCGGACCAATGATCTGCCTCCTGAAGAATCCGTAGATCGAGGCCGTAAAGATAATCGCAGCGAGCAGCGCGCTCCAGATGACCCACTTTGCCCGACCTGTCATTTCGCCGGCACGCTGATTCTCACTCGCGACAGCCAGCTCAAGTAAGTTCAGAAACCTGGCCGAATTCTGGGTCATTTCGTTGCCGGCTGTGAGGATGTCTCTCCGCAACTGGGCTCTGGCTTCGGCATCAAAATCCGAAACGTCTGGGTCAAAAAGTCCCTCGGACTACCGAGAGCAGCGCCGGCGCGACGACTGCGAGCGGCGATCTCCGAGGAGGCGACGACGCGACGATGACTATCGAGGAGAGCGACGACGATGGAAGTCACCGCCCCGCTCCTCGG
>JBCCBR010000431.1:0-3600 GCA_039033935.1 Verrucomicrobiota bacterium | reverse complement strand
GGTGTGCGAAGGTTTGAAGGTGCGAATGTTCGAAGTTTTGGGTGACTGCGGTCTGGTGACCGCAGGGCGGTGGGGATCGGTGAAAGGTAACAGGTAAAAAGTAAAAGGTGGCTTGGGGAGGTGGTTGCTTTGCAGGTATGCGAAGTTTTGGGTGACTGCGGTCAGGTGACCGCAGGCGGTGGGGATCGGTTAACGGTGACAGGTGAAAAGTAAAAGGTGGCTTGGGGGGTGGTTGCTTTGCAGGTGTGCGAAGGTTTGAAGGTGCGAATGTTCGAAGTTTTGGGTGAGTGCGGCCTGGTGACCACATTTAAGTATCTCCCTGCGGGCACCGGGCCGCGCTCACTGAGCTTTCATACCTTCGCACTTTCGCACCTTCACACGCGCCGGAGGCACCACTCCCGACGGAGCTCTACTCTGCCGAAAAGCGGTGGACCATGATGTGATGATAGGTTTCTCCGGGACGGAGTACGGGGGACGGGAAATCGGGCTGGTTCGGGGAATCCGGGAAAACCTGCGTCTCCAGGCACAGCGCGGTGCGGTGAGCGTAGGCGACGCCGTCTTTACCAATCGCTGAGCCATCGAGAAAGTTCCCTCCGTAAAACTGGACTCCGGGCTGATTTGTGAGCACTTCCATGACCCTGCCGCTCTTGGGATCACGAAGACGAGCGGCGATGGTAAGGTCACCCTCCTCGGTCCCGTTGAGGACCCAGCAGTGGTCATAGCCGCCGCCGAGTTTGAGCGCCTCGTAGTCGGCCTCGACTCTCGAACCGATCGCAGTCGCAGCAGTGAAATCCATTGGCGTGCCGGTAACCGATTTTTTCTCTCCGGTCGGGATGAGCCCGGGATTGGTCGGGAGGTAGTGATCGGCAAAGAGCGTCAGCTCATGATCGTTGATCGAAGTATTCGGGTCGCCACTGAGATTCCAGTAACTGTGATGAACGATATTAAGGATGGTTGGCGCGTCAGTGGTCGCTTTTGCTTCCCAGATAAGCTCGTTGGCATCAGTTAGGCGATAGGTCACCTCGGTGGTGAGAGTCCCAGGATACCCCTCTTCTCCGTCTCCACTGACATAGGTCAGCTTGACGCCATCATCGGTCGCATCGCCTTGCCACAGCACCTTGTCAAATCCGGTAGTTCCCCCGTGGAGATGGCAGGGCATCCCGCCCGGATCGTTATTCGTGACGAGTTCATAGGTCTCGCCATCAAGCGTGAATCGACCTTCCGCGATTCGGTTGCCGTAGCGGCCGACTGTCGACCCAAAGTAGGAGGTATTTCCGAGCCAACCCTCGAGCGTGTCGTAGCCGTGAGTGACATCGGCGCGGTTGCCGTCTTTATCGGGCAGACTTAGCGAGACAAGAATGGCTCCGTAGTTTGTAACTCTGGCAACGGCTCCATTGGCATTGGTGAGCGTGAAAAGGGAGACCTCCTCGCCGCTCGGCATAGTTCCAAAGGGGCTCACCGAGACTCCGGAACCGGGTTTCTCGGAGCCGGTGTCTCCAGGTTCTTCATTGCAGCCGGTAAGCAGCGCGGTCATCAGGGCGATGAGATAGATGGTTGGGGTTTTCATGAAAAGATAAGAATTGAGCTTTCCTCAGCCGCTGGAATCCAGGGCGTTGGATCGTAGGCAGAATCGAAAGCCTTCGCCAAGCCGAACTTTGCGATCGATTGCCCGATTGGGCGACGGTTTGTAGATTCACGCCATCTCGAAAGGAAAAAACTGTCCTTTTTCTGTCCAAAAGTTCCCCTGTGGTGACCTTTTACTCGTGTGGAGACAATCGACCAGCCCGATCCAGAGGACTTTCTCAAGCTGCTCAATGAGCACGAGGAAGCGCTTCGACTTTACCTGCACACCCTGATCCCAGATCGGGCGGAGGCGGAAGATCTGCTTCAGGCAACCCGGATTGTGTTGTGGCGGGAGTTTCCCACGTTTGAAGCAGGAACCAATTTTGTTGGTTGGGCGAGACGGATTGCCTTCCATCAGGTGCTCAATCATCGTCGCAAGCGGGAGCGTCGTGCGACTGAACCAGTCGACCCGGCTTTTCTCGAATCCGTCGCCGAAGAAATCGATCGGCAATCTCATGCTTGGGATGATCGGACCGAGGCCTTGCACCGCTGCCTCGCTAAGCTGCCAGCAAAACAGCGCCGGTTAGTCGCGCTGCGCTATGAAGAGGATCTCGATATCGATGCGATTGCCGCAAAAACGGAGCGGAGTGATGGAGCGGTCTACCGCTTGCTCAGTCGGATCAGGGCGGCACTTCACCAGTGCATTGATCACCAACTCAACCTGTCGCGGAACTCATGAAATTTGACGAACAGATTGACCACTACCTCGAGGGTCGACTCAGCGCAGATGAAGCGCTCGCGCTCGAGCAGCAGATAGCGTGTGACATGACGCTGGCAGAGGCCTACGTTAATCAGGCCTGGCTGCATGCTTCACTCAAGACCAGCACAGCCTTGGCTGATCGAGCCCCTGGCCTCTCGGCTAAGCCACGAGAGGAAAAACACCGAGAGTTTCGCAATTTTGCATTCGGCGCGATCGCAGCGGCCTTTGCTGTAGCTGCTTGTTTCTTGCTAATTCGAAGTGAATCGGGGGCAGTGCTGGATCCGGTCGCCACCCTGGAGAAAGCCGACGGCACTCGTTGGGCGGGGTCCGATCTACCGACGGTGGAGGGAGCCGAGCTGGTTGCGGGGACCCTTCATCTCGTCGAAGGGATGGCGACGCTAGCTTTTGTGAATGGAGCAAGCGTGACCCTGGAAGCGCCCTGTCGCTTCGAGTTGATTGACGAAATGCAATGCCGCCTCCACGAGGGGTCGATCGTTGCCGATGTGCCCGACTCCGCTCACGGATTCACGATCGACACGCAACAACTCGAGGTGGTTGATCTCGGAACCAAATTCGGGGTGACCGCGACTCCACTCGGGGGTGACCACGTTTTCGTGTTTGATGGTGAAGTCGAGGTCCGAGAAATCCAAAAAGATTCGGCAGACTCCCCCACCCTCGTAACCGGAGGCCGCTCGCTGCACTTTGGCGGCTCAGCCGAGAATCAGGCCGAGGCACCGCGGCCAACGAACCTGGATGCGACGGCAAATCTGAGAGGCGATCAGTTTTTGGTATCAACGGCAACGGGAGGAGGAAAGGATACCTTTATCAGACGCGGCCATCAGGGTTCAGAAGGTAGCTCTCCACTCCTGATGGCGAAGCATACTGAACTGGCGCCCAACAACGAACGCCGCACCTTGCTGGGTTTCGACCTGATCGGGTGGAATGCGCCTGAGGCTTCTGATGTCGTGTTACAACTCCAGACTCGGTCAAGTGGTCTCGGATTTGGCTCCCTCGTGCCGGACTCCGTTTTTGAGGTCTTTGGCGTCCTTGATCCTGCCCTCGACGAGTGGTCTGAAAACGAGTTAAACTGGTCCACCGTGAGTGCTTTTTCTGACACTGAGCTTGATCCGCAGCAGTTTCGACGCCTCGCCAGCTTCACGATCAAGCGAGGTGCCGCGCACGAGACGGTTGAGATTCGGTCTGAGGCTCTCACTGATTTTTACAACACCCGTCGTGGCGCACTCGCGACGATACTGATCGCACGAGTGACCGGAGGG
>JBCCBR010000430.1:0-3602 GCA_039033935.1 Verrucomicrobiota bacterium | reverse complement strand
CCATCTTCGACAGCACTTCCGGGCTGGATCGATTGTGACTCCAATGGATCGGTCCGCATGTCAAAGAAGCGCCCGTCCTCATAGAGCTTCCACCGGCTTGTCCTCGCCCAGTAGCCACCACTTGGCCCGGCACCCTTTCCTCCGTTCTGAACTCCAAATTTGAAGGCAATGCTACGCTGGGGCCCGGTCGCAGTTTCGAAAAATCGAGGTAGGAGTGAGATGCCGTCGGTATTGGTAATCGAGCGAGGCTTCATTCCAGCAAGATGTCCTGCCGTAACGAGAAAATCGGCGAAGTCGACTGGCGCCTGATCAACTTGGCCGCCTGTTATCGTCCCCGGCCAATTTACGATCATGGGCACGAGGGTGCCGCTGTCCATCAGGCTCGCCTTGCCGCCGGCGAGCGTGAGACCGCCAGACTGGTAAGTAAATCCTTTCGGCGTGCCATTGTCGCCCAGGAAGATAAGGATCGTCTTTCGCCGGAGTGAATGTGTCTCCAAAAACTGGATAAGTTCGTCGATTCGGTAGTCGAGGTGTTCGACCATCGCGAAGTATTTCTCAGTGTAATTGGATCGGCTGTTTTGATCGGATCCCGGCGGGTCATGGTAGGGGGAATGCGGCAGATGCATCCCCCAGTAGAGAAAAAATGGGCGATCGACGTTTCGCTCGATAAAGTCGAAAGCGTGGTCCCGCGCAACCTCGGGGCCATAGCCACCTGGGTAGCTGCTTTCGGTCCCATTTTCATCAAAGATCGGGTCTTCGTAATTATGGGCTAGTTTGCTGTGGTAATACTCGTCAAAACCGACATCTGGTGGCATCGCTCCGTTACGAATATTGAGATGCCATTTTTCAACCTGGCAGGTGGTGTAACCAACCTCTTTTAATAAAGAAGCGATCGTCCGTTCGCCGATCGCGACGTTGCCGCGCCCCAAAAAGTTTCGATGCGAGTAGAGGCCGGTAAGGAGTTCGCATCTCGCCGGCATGCAGAGCGGAGGAGCAAAGCAGTTGGTGAAGCGGATTCCTTCGGCGGCGAGCCCGTCGAGGATCGGAGTCTTGACTGACTCGCCACCGTAGCAGCTCAGCATCGCGGCACTGATGTCGTCGGCGAGAGCAATGATGATATTGGGTCTTTCAGACGGGTTTGCTTCACTCGCTGAAAGGCCACAACCCGTCAGGGTGAATGCGCAAACGAGTGCGGCGACGCGATAGTTGGGTGAGGGAGATCTCATTCGTAAGAACACAAGGTGCTAGCGCTCGGGGGCGGTCCTCTCAGCTTGGCGATGACGCCTCAAGAGGGCTCGCATTCGTTTGACTTGCTCGGGATTGGATTCAAACAGGTTGGTTGTCTGGCTGAGATCTTCTTCCAAATTGTATAGTTGTGCTGGCGGTGCATCGGGGCGGAACTCACCTCCCTCGATATCGCTGTTTGATTGCTCGGTCAGGAGAAAAGCGCCAGGACCTCCACGGACATACTCGGTGTCCCGCTTATTGTCGTAGCCACCGCTGCCACGCCCATTGATGAACAGCCAATCACCGAAACGCAGCCCGGCGATGCGGTGCTTCATTGGGGAGATGATAAGGTGATCACGTATCGGCTGTTGTGGTTCTCCGATGAGTGCCGGAAGTATGTTGAAGCTATCGGGACCTTCAATATTCTTGAGCGCTACTCCGGCGATTGCAGCGAAGGTGGCGAGCAGATCAATCGTGCTGATGAGCTCGTCCGATGTCGATCCTGGAGGGATTTGTCCTGGCCATCGAGCGATAAAGGGGACGCGGTGACCGCCTTCCCAGGCACCAAATTTGAATCCGAGGAGCGGTCCGTTGGGCCGGTGCCCCAGCTTCCAGGCCTCTTGCCCACCCGAATTAAACATCCCCCCATTATCGCTGGTGAAAAGGATCAAGGTGTTTTCACTGAGCTCTCTCTCCTCAAGTGACGTCATGATTTCCCCGACCATCCAATCGAGCTCATGGACGAAGTCTCCATAGACCCCGGCCTCGCTCGTTCCGAGAAAGCGCTCCGCCGGTGTAAACGGATGATGGATATGAGTTGTCGAAAGGTAGAGGAAAAAGGGTCGGTCCTGATTTTCTTCAATCCACTCGATCGATTTTTCAGTGAGAGTCTCCGCAACGTCCCGATCCTGATAAAGAGCGTGTGCCGCTTCTGCTCCTCCTATCATATCCAGATCGAGTTTTTCCGGGAATGCTTCGGTGACCGCCTCGCGACCATAGACGAGAGGGTCTTCCTCGACGAGGCCGACGACCCGGTGATTCTCTACCCATACAAATGGTGGGTGGCTGTTAACCACTGGCACGCCGAAATAGTAGTCAAAACCGACCTCGAGTGGGCCTGGTTTCAGCTCTCCATTCCAGTCGGGTGTTTTCTTTCCAAAACCGAGATGCCACTTCCCGATGCAGGCAGAGGCGTAGCCCGCCCGACCAAGCAGAGCAGGAATCGTGGTTTGCTCCTGCTCAATCTGGAGGCCGGCACGAAGGAAGACCGGGGAATAGAACCCGTTTCTAAAGGCATACTTACCAGTCAGCAAACAGTAGCGCGACGGGGAGCAGACTGGAGAAGGAGTGTGCGCATCGGTGAAGTGGCGGCCCTCTGATGCCAGTCGATCGATGTTTGGGGTTTTGATTAACTCGGCTCCGTAGCAGCTCAAGTCTCCGTAGCCGAGGTCATCCGCAAAAATGACGATGATGTTTGGAGGGCCCTCGTTATCGTTAGCAAAACCAGCAGAGAGGAAAATAAGCGCGATCCAGCACAGCAAGATGAGGCGAATCATTTGAGTTTCGAGAGTCGCTCGATGTAGGCAAAGAAAGCACCTGTTTCAGTCCCATCTTCGGCGATAAATTTCCCGAAAAGTTCAGTCGGTCCATATTCCAGTTTTACTGGGAAAGTGACGTGACTGGCTCCTTCGGCGACTTCCTGAGTGTAGGTCTCGCCTCCGATTTCGATCGATGCACTGACAGCGCCGATCGCTTTGCCAGGAGTCATCCGAAAAGGGTCGACCCCGGGGACATTCTCGCCCGGTGGTTCGGGATCGGTAATGGCATGATCGGCAACCGGCCCTTCGTTGGGCCAGCGTCGGAGTTCCACGGAATACTCTCCGGCCGATTCAATCTCAAGATGCCACGCCCCAAAGGTCTCAGGCTTGGTCGTCCCTTTGCGGACGTGGCCCTGATTCCAAGGCGTCGATCCGGTCGTGATCCAGTCGTGAGAGGTCAGCCGGGATGGGTTTTCAGCATCGCTGCCGATGCGGATCCGGGTTGGCTCGCCAAAAGTTGGTTCCAGTTCTTCCCACCACTCATCATAGAAGGTCTTGAGCCGTTCCGCGACTTCGGGATGGTCGGCCAGCACATTGGTTTCCTGTTTCGGATCCGTCTTGATCGCGTAAAGCTCGTGCACGATGGTGCCGTCTTTGGCTGGGTTGCTGACCAGTCTCCAGTCGCTGGTCATGACCGAAGATTTCCGCCATTTGATGGGATCTTTGACCCGCTGGCTGTCGGTCACGAGGATGCGATCAGGCCAATCGGATGGGGCTTCTTCGTTTTCCAGGAGGGGGCGGATCGTGACGCCATCAAAACTGAGCCCATCAGGCGTT
>JBCCBR010000429.1:0-3606 GCA_039033935.1 Verrucomicrobiota bacterium | reverse complement strand
GGTAGAGGCTTGCAAATAAATCTGCAGCGAACAGCATTTCTCGATCACGCTGATAGAGACCGCAATGCCCTGAGGTGTGGCCGGGCAGCGGTATCACCTCAAGTCCGCCGTAGAGCGGAAGCGTATCACCAGCCTCGAACCAGTTGTCGATCTCGGGTGGCTCGTAGCGGAACAGAGCCCGCGCGAAACCTTCGAGGAGCCCACCGAGCTTCGAAATGCTCTCGTTTCGGTGGACCCCGGCAAGGCGATCTCGATCTAATCGAGGAGCCCAGATTTTCGCCCCGGTTTTTCGCTTGAGAGCAGCGGCATGAAGGACGTGGTCGATGTGGCCGTGCGATAAAATAATGTCGCTGACCTCGTCGAGCGATCGTCCCACCTCTCTCAGAAGGCGATCGGTTCGTTTCGGAGTATTCAGAAGGAAGCCGCTGTCAATCAGGACGATCCGCCCAGGCTCAAGCAGGGCGTGATGGTGAACGAGATGACCTCGTAACTCGAGGCAATCATCAGTGAGCTGAAAAACGCCAGACATTCAGGTTTGCGCGAGAGCCCCCCGCGGGCCTAACCTGATCCATGGACCAAAGCTTGTCACGCGACCTTCATGACCGACGCGGGTTTCTCACCGGGACGCTCGCCCTTGCGAGCGGAGCCACTCTTGGCTCGATTTCATCAACCAATGCGGCGCACCACGAGACGAGTGATGAGGGAAAGGGCGAATTCAAGTTCGGGCTCAATATGTCGACGATTCGCGGACAGGAACTCGATGCTGCTGAGGAAATCGAAGTCGCCGGCAAGGCTGGCTACGATGCAATCGAGCCGTGGTTTCGCAGAATCAATGAATACGTCGAGGCCGGCGGGAAACTGACCGATCTCAAAAAGCGCATCGATGATCACGGGATGACAGTGGACAGCGCGATTGGCTTCGCGACTTGGATTGTCAACGATCCCAAGGCCCGCGCTGCGGGACTCGAGGAAGCTCGGCGGGATATGGACACCATCGCCCAAATCGGAGGCACTCGCATTGCCGCACCTCCCGCGGGCGCAAAGAAAGATGAAGTGATTGAGCTCGAGGCGGCCGCAGAGAGGTATCACGCCTTGCTGGAATTGGGCAAAGTAATGGGAGTGACACCTCAGATTGAGATGTGGGGTGGCCATCACACGATCGGAACGGTCGAGAAAGCAATTGCGATCGCAATTGCAGCCGGTCATCCCGATGCCTGTTTTCTCGGCGATGTTTACCACACCTACAAAGGCGGCAGTTCATTCGACTCGCTCCGCCTCTTGAGTGCCAACGCCCTACAGACTTATCACTTCAACGATTACCCAGCCGATCCTCCTCGTGAGTCGATTAAGGATGCCGATCGCGTGTTCCCAGGGGACGGAATAGCTCCGATCGCCGAAATTGTGAGCCACTTCCGCGCTGTCGGAGCAAGCCCGGTCCTCAACCTCGAACTATTCAACCGCGAATACTGGGAAATGGATGCCTTGGAGTGTGCCAAAACCGGGCTGGCAAAAATGAAGGCCGCTGTTGAGGGTGCCTAGTTCGCTTGCGCGAGCGGGTGCTTTATCTTCCAACTTTGGTTGCCGTCGACGCGACTCAGCCCTCGGGCATTTGCCAGGGCGAGCGAGCATTTGCCTCGATCTCGGCGTCGAGCGCTCTCATTCTCTCTTCGAGCCGGGCAACAAGCTCTCCGTTTTCTTCGGCTAGATTCGTCGCTTCGGCGATGTCTTCGGCGAGGTTGAAGAGGAGTCGGGTTGGTGCCTGAGGGCCTTTCCCTTTGCCCTTTTTTCTCGATTGTTTGACCAGCAGTTTCCAGTCACCCTGGCGAATGCCTTCGATCTCACCCCTCGAGGTGTAGTAGAGGAATTCGTCGCGAGGTGACGCAGCGTCAGTCGTGAGGAGTGTCGAAATGTCGAGGCCGTCGATTTTCTTCCCCTCTGGCAGGGGTGTCTCAGTCAGGGCAGCAATGGTGGGGAGAAGATCAATCGTCCCGGCCACCTCGTCGCACTCGGTCCCGGCTGGGATTCGTCCCGGTGCCCACATGATGCAGGGGACCCGCTGCCCACCTTCGAAAGTGGTGCCTTTGCCTTCTCGGAGTGGCCCAGCCGATCCGCCGTGATGCTTGAAGCTGAGCCAGGGACCATTGTCAGTCGTGAAAATGATGTAGGTCTCATCGCTCAACGAAAGTTCCCTGATTTTGTCGAACACCCTCCCCACCTCGGTATCGATGTGCTCGATTGTGTTGATGTAGGCCCGCAGCGGATCGGGATCCCTGACATCGTCCGGTACATAAAGGGGGATATGCGGCATCGAGTAGGGCAGGTAAACGAAGAAGGGCTCTTCCTGATTATCTTCGATAAACTCGACTGCTCGGTCCGTGCAGCGGCGAGTGATGGTGCGTTGGTCGACAGGAAGCTCGACGATTTCCTCGTTTTCGATCAAGGGGGTCTGCCAGCTGGTGAGGGTCGATTCGGGATCAGCCCAGAGGATATCCATTCCCGCCCAGCCTCCCTTGGGCTTCCCTGAATTGTCAGGGTGATTCATGTCATTGGAGTAGGGGATGCCGTAGTAGACGTCGAAGCCATTCGCCCGTGGAAGCGTTTCCGGGTGGTGGCCGAGGTGCCACTTGCCGAAACAGGCCGTCGCATAACCCTGCCCTTTGAGATGATCAGCAATGGTGTGCTCGTCAGGACTGAGCCCTTTTTTCGAGGCGGGGAAGAGGACGTGTTGGTGCATCCCGACGCGCTTCGGGTAGGAGCCAGTGAGCAGAGCAGCGCGGGAGGGGGTGCAGACGGGAGAGGCGACCAGGAAATTGGTGAATTTGCGACCCTCGGCCGCGAGCTGATCGAGATGTGGAGTCTTGATGGTGGTCGAGCCAAAGCACCCAAGGTCTCCATATCCCTGGTCATCAGTGAAAATAATGATGAAATTCGGGCGATCGTCTCCGGCGGCGATCGGGCAGAGGAGAAGAAGGGCGAGGGAGAACAGAGAGGCACGCATGATCCGAGAGGATGGCGGGAGCCGGTGACAGCGACAAGGGTGGATCGGGACGGGAATGCGGGTTTTGGGGGAGGTGCGTGAGGTGTTTAAAACCACCGCTCCGGACCGGCGACCTCAGTCGCCCGGCGGCTTCGATCCCTGGGATTCACCCCCGCGCAAACCCGAGCGCATCGAGCCGACCACCAATCCGGCGCAAAATATCAGCCCGGCCTTCTCGTTTCAGTGTCGACGTGTTGAAAATTGGCAGGTCCGGCGGCAAACCATGCCCAAGCCGTTCCCGGAACAAGGCCTGATTTGAAGAGAGCCGGCCTTTCTTAATTTTGTCCGTCTTAGTGAAGACGAGCGAAAAGGGGACATCAATCTCCATGAGCCAATTCACAAAGTTCACATCGATCGCCTGCGGTTCGTGGCGTGAATCGATCAGGACAAACACCTCGGCCAGTGCCTCGCGGTGTTCGAGATAGTCGGCTGCGGCATCGAAAAAGCGGCACTTCATCCGCAAGGTGCACCGCCGCTCCACCTTCTCCAAGCCCAAGATCATTGTCTGTGTCCCGCATGGCGCGACCCCCGTTGAAAAACGCGCGATCCGCCAATCGGTGCTGTCCGCC
>JBCCBR010000428.1:0-3608 GCA_039033935.1 Verrucomicrobiota bacterium | reverse complement strand
TCGCGCGCAATCTCAGGTAGGGCTCATCTTGCGGAATCTCGGTAAACTCAGGGTATGGCTTTTGGAGAACAGTCGCCATTTCATCCTGCAAATTTCCACCGAGATAGGGCATCGATTCGATCGAAAGGAGCCACGGTTCGAAAATCAGAGTCGGGTCGTCGCGGATATCAGAATCGATCGTGCTCGAGCGCAGCAGCGGCAAGGGCATCGCATCGCGATCATCGGGCAAGGCAAAGGGCTCACTCCCGACGATTACGGCGGCAAAGGATTGCTTGGCGGCTTCGTCATCCCCTCGCTTCCGTCTCACCAGCCCGAGTCGAAAATGGGACGTCAGGTCCCAGGGGCGAAGCGCGACGAGCCGTTCCAGGACCCGGGTCTGGGCACGGATGCTTCCCTGCTTTTCATATTCCAGAACGAGCGACTCAAGAAACTCCGGATCGCGCCCAAATCGACCCTCGAGCCGCTGCCGGACAGCGTCAGCTTCCTCAACGCGAAAACTCTTTTCGAGCATCCCGATCAAGTTGGCCCAGTTCTCGATCGACTCTTCTCCCTCTCCTCGCGCGAGTTGCTGGCGGGTGTAGTAAATTGCGGCATTGAGATCGTCGACCTCCTCGGCAAGATCACCGAGGGGGGAGAGCAGCCGATCGTCCTGCCCCGACATGTAGTAGGCCTTTTTCATGGCCTCAAAGGCGAGCTCGTCTTCGCCGACTTCGGCATAGAGTCTCGCCAGAGCCTCAGGGTAAAAGTGATCAAACGGCGACTCAGCGGCAAAGGCTCGGTAGCGCTCGATGAGCCAATCGAGCTGAGGCTGAGAGGTCCTGAATCCCGGCTCGTCGCCAGTTTTCCGCGCCAGGGTGACCTGGGCATCGAACTGCTTGCGTCGCTGAATGATGTCTGTCTCCCGGCTGATCAGATCGAGCTGCGCCTCGAGCGCTTCCTGAGGCTGTGCCATCTCGATCAGGGCCGTCGTGAGCTGTTTCACAACACGACGTTTTTCAAACAGATTCGCTCGACGATAGGCCTGCTCCCAGACCTCGATCTGGCGGCGCTGATTCCCCTGACGACGGTAAACGCGCGCCAGAGTGCTGAGCGTGTCGAGCGACGCGTCGGGCGCAGCCGCGAGTGCCTTGAGCTCGCGGACGGCCTCGTCTTCGTAGCCCAGCTCAAACCGGAGTTCGGCTCGTCGCTGGCGATACTCGATCGCATTCTCTGGATCGAGAGTGATCAGATTGCCGAGATGCTGCACCATCAGGGTGAGTCGTTCATTTTGCTCAGCGAGCTGGAGAAGTAACCGCTCGGCTTCGAGGACAGGGCCGCCGGCCTCCTCAGTTGCTTTCACGAGCTGGCTGTAGCACTCCTGATTGTTCTGCAATTTGAAAGCCCACCAGGCTGCCCGGTAGCGATTAGAGAGACTCGGTTCAGCGGACGCGGTTTTGAGGATGGCGTCGTAGTAGTCCCTCAACTCCTTCGGGAGCGGCTCGTTGCCGGCGCGGAGCGTCGCCTGATTGACGGCGGTCGCGGCCCGCTGAAATTGTTCGAGGGTCGTCATCCCACTCGCCTGGCTGAAAGGGTCAATCGATGGCGGCTCGATCTCCTTCTGATACTGACCGCGGAGAAGACTGAAAATCCGCTGGTCAATTTCGGTGACCGCGTCAATCCCGTCGGTCAGCTCTCGGATCGATTCGAGCTGGGCGACCGCTGCCTCGACCTGGTCGGAGTCGATCAGCAATGTCACCCTGGCTGAAAGAAACTCGGACTTCTCGGGAGCCAACAGGATCGCTTCATCGACCGATGCAAGCGCCTCTCTCAGGAGCCCGAGATCGCCAAGTGCAACCGCTTGCTGGAAAAGGCGTCTCGCCCGCTCGGTGACACTTTCCCCGGCACCAGCGACATAGCTGGCCAAAGTCTCGACCGCCTGATCGGTACGGCCCCGTTCTTTGAGAAATCGGGCCAGCTCGAGCGGGGCTGAGACCCCATCGCTCCCGGCGACACCCGACTTGCCGAGATCCCGCAACAGGGACTCGACCAAGCGATCGAGGTAATTCGCGCGGGCGAAATCGATGATTTCACGGACTTCCTCAGACGGTCGCACCTCTGCTTCAAGATAGCTTTGGAGGACCGATTCGGCCTCAGCTCGATTGTCGGCTCCCAGTGCGACGCGGGCTCTCAAAAAGATCAGGCTCAAGGGGGCGTTCGGCTCAGTTTCGAGAAGCGAGTCCAGCGTCGTCGCCGCAGCCTCATAGCGATCGTTGCGCATTTGGATCCGCGCCAGCCTGACCTTTGCATCGATGTCTTCGGGAACCCGCTCGACGATCCGGCTGACGATCGCCTCTTCTTCCTGCGGGTTCGCGGTGAGATGGAACAACTCGGCCAAATCATTGAGCGCCTTTTCCGGAGCATCGACCGGTGATGCCGCGACGCGGAGTCGGCCTTCCAATTCGGAGAGTCGATCAAATCGCTCGTGGAGGCGCACCTTTCTCGCGAAAAAGCTTCGGTAATCGTGACTCCGAAAATGCAGTTTTGAGAGCGCCCGATCGATCGCATCGATTGAGGCGTCAAAATCGCCGACCAGCTCGTGGATCCGCACAATTTCATTGAGAGCCGCCAGCTGCTGCCGCACGCCGCTTTCCTCAGCTGACTCTTCGAGCAGGGAGATCACCGTCTCGGTCTCTCCAGCCTCCAACAAAAAAGCGACAATCTCGCCGCGCAGCTGGGCGTCACTCGCATGCGCCGCGAGCAAGGCATTCCAAAGCTCGACAGCCGCTTCGCGATTTCCCTGCTGATTGTGCAGCTGAGCTTTGCGAAGGCGAATCACGAGACCATCTTCGGTCTCAATCGGGATCTGATCGAGCAGCCGGGTGTAGTAGGAGAGAGCCTTGCCCGATCGTCCCTGCTGGTCAGCAATTTCGGCGAGCGCTTTCAGCGGCGGGATCAGACTCGCATCGATCGCGAGAGCTTCATCATAGCGGAGACGGGCTGCGTCGAGTTCGCCATTTTTTCGCAACAGGTGCCCGTGGATCACTTTGGCGATGGCTTGATCGCCCGAGGCAGCTTCGTCGAGATACTGGAGCAGAAGATCGGTCTGCGCCTTCTTTTCATAGAGATCCCAGAGCAGATCGAGCACCTGCCCGTAGGCTGGGTCTTTTTGAAGCAGACGGAGGTAGTGGTTCGCCAACTTCGTGTCCGTGCTGGTCCACGCCGGAGCGAGCGAATCGGCCTCGTCTGCCTGCTCGTCGCTATCGCGACTGAAACCGGTGATCCCCCAAAACAAAACCACGCCTACCAGGGTCACCACCCGGGTGATCGAGCCGAGTCTGGCAGGAGGCGCTTTCACAAAACAAGGTCGAGGCTATTTTGAGGAAATCAAAGAGGCGCAAACACTTTCACGGACTTCTCCGCAATGATACGCTAATCGGGAACGTGAGATGAAACTGCCGCTCTACCAGATCGATGCCTTCACGAGCCAGCTCTTCGCGGGCAACCCGGCTGCGGTGGTGCCTCTCGAGTCGTGGATCGATCGAGATCTGATGCAGGCCATCGCGATGGAGAATCAACTCTCCGAAACCGCGTTCTTCGTGCCCGCCGGTGATTGTTTTGAACTTCGCTGG
>JBCCBR010000427.1:0-3628 GCA_039033935.1 Verrucomicrobiota bacterium | reverse complement strand
CATGGCCGGTGTTGGTCTCGTAATCCTCAGCGACCTCGTCAGGAGAAAGGGCTCGCACGACCGGGACGGTCCCATAGAAATGATCGGCATGCGTCGTCCCCTGACAGGGTAGCTCAGTCCCGGCCTGGGAAAGCATGGTGGCATGGACCGAATGGGTGTGGGTGACCCCACCAATGTCTGCAAACTCCCGGTAAAGGATACGGTGGGTCGGGGTGTCGGACGAGGGATTGAGCTCGCCTTCGACTCGATTGCCATCGAGATCCAGCACCACCATGTTCTCAGGGGTCAGCGCGTCGTAGGCGACTCCACTGGGCTTGATCACAAACAAGCCTGATTCACGATCGATCCCGGAGACATTGCCCCAGGTCAGTCGGACGAGACCTTCCTCGACCAGCATGAGATTGGCTCTCCAGACTTCTTCTTTCAGTGCTTCCAGCATGCTTCTTTTAGAGCCGAGAGCAGCCGGTTTCGCAACCGCTGAATTTTCAGGACAAGGTCGCTGCCGGAGTTTACCATGCGGCGGACCGGTATGTGGCGATCGACCCAGAAATTTCTCGCAAACTTTTTTCCCACTCTCCTCTTGCTGGGCTACATCGCGCTTTTGCTTTGTCGGCTCAATCAGTGGGATGGGGTCGTCGCGCTCACGATCATCCCGATCTGGATCTGGGCCATTGTCGGCGTCGCCTTGTCTCTCGTTTCCTGGATTCTGACTCGTAGCGCGGCGTCTTTGATCGTATTTTTTGTCTGGCTGCTCTCGGGAATTGGTTTCGCCGAGGAGACTCACGGGATGATTCGCCAGCTTGCGAGTGGGTTTAAGCGAGGTCCTGCTTTCAGCGAAGAGAACAATTTTCGGATCGCCAATTTCACAGCTGCCGGCTCCCTCGATGCGGTCAAGGCTCTAGCTGAGTCTGATATTGACCTTTACCTGATTCGCGAAGCACCCACCCTCGAAGAGCTCGAAGATTTCGCGGGTGATCTCTTCGACAGCGATTACTGCATTTCCCATCGGGGTGAACTCGCGATTGTTTCGCGGGGCAATTTGCTGAGTGAGATCATACCCGAAGACATTGAGGTGCTCCATGCCCGGATCGCTTTTGATGAGCGGCAAATCATTGATGTGTCAGTGGTCTCGATGCCGGAGACGCTGCCGACTGTGCAGATCTGGAAGCCCGCGGTCTGGAGTGAGCTGCGCCATCGCCGCAAACAAAAGCGACGCCAAGTGCGGCGCGCGCTCGGTGAAAACGAAATCACTAACAGTAACACTCATCGAATCGTCGCAGGTGGCTTTGCCGCGCCGCCGCAAGACGACGCCTTCCGTCCGATGGAGCGAGCCGGTCTCTACGATCCGTTTTTTCTGAGTGGGGAGGGCTGGGTCAACACTTACCCGGAGCCTTATCCCTACTTGCGGATCGATTCGACCTGGGTGTCCCCTGGCTTTACCAGTCGCAAGGTGTTTACCATGGAAGTCCCCGGTTCGGAGCATCGAGCGGTGATCTCGGACCTGCGCTTCCCCATGACGGAACGGGTCGAAAGTGTCGTAAACGATGGATAACTCCGAGGAGCGGAGGCTTGACCGCTTTGCTCCAGATCTGTCAGCTTATCCCGATGAGGCAAATTGGTCTATTCGCCCTCGTCTTACTCGGCTGTCAGAGCGCGGTGTTTTCAGAGTCGGGTGATCTTTACACCAACACCTACGTTGTGCCGCCGACCTTTCTTTCGGGACCGCAGGCGCATCAATGGCGCGACCCGTTTGAGGAGCCGGCGATGCCGCGAACCAGAGCCACGGCCAAGCAGATCCTGGAGCAAGCGGGTATCACGTTTGGTGAGGGCGCGTCCGCGGTTTACAATCCGTCGACCTCCCAGCTGATCGTTCGCAACACTCAGGATCAGATGGAGCTGGTCGAGGCCTACATCGATTCGATCAGAAGCGGGGTCGAGGTGCAGATCTACATCACCTGGCGTGAGGTGTATCTATCAGATGAGGCTCTCGAGCAATTTAAGGAGCTTGAGTTGTGGGATGTTTCGATTGAAGACCCCGGTCCGATTCGCGCCTGGTCGCAGGCGATGAATTCGAGGCGGGATTTCCTGGAAGAGCTGGGCCGCCCTCCTTCTGATCTCAACGAAGCTGCCTCGACCCGCACTGAGATGACCGGCGTCTACACCGATCCCCAGTTCCAGGTAGTGATCCGAGCATTGCAAAAAATCGAAAAAGGCGTCGAGGTGATCAGTCCTCCCTCGGTGATGACGCGTTCTGGACAGCCCGCTTTGGTCCAGATGGCAAATCGACGCTTCGGAGTTGTCCCGGTCATTGGGGCCGACGAATTCACGATCGATCTGGAGATCTTCGTTCCATCACCCGGTGAGGCGATGGGCGGTATCTGGGGAGAAATTGAGCCGAGTGCTCGGGTGACGGTGTGGGATGGCCAGTCTGTCTCGATCACTCAGACTCGGGCAGGTGACCCTGTCCGACTTGTTTTCATCAAAGCGCAACTCATGGACCCGGCTGGAATGCCGATCGAGCGACCTGCCGAGAAGCCCTCCGAAGATGCAGGCGCCGGGATTTTCAGTCGAGAAAATCAGGATCGGACAAAACTCGCGGATGAGGCGGCGCTGCGTGGTAGTCAGCTACTGGCTGACGGTGACATCAGCAGTGCGGTCGAGTATTATCGTAAAGCTCTCGAGCAATTACCCACGCACCCTCTCGTGGAACCGAGGAGAAAGGCCTACCTCACCCAGCTCGAAGCGGCCGAGACTCAGCTGCAGTTGGAAGCCAGGGAGGCAACTCCCTCGTTAAAAGCACACATCGTTTTGGAAGGGGAAACGCTCTTTTCAATTGCTCGGCAGTATGGCGTATCGGTTGAACGGATCTCGAAAGACAACGGAATCGCTGACGGCGTTATCGAAGTCGGGCAACTTCTCAGCATCCGCGGGGTCGATCCAGCGACAGCCAAGGAGCCGCCGCTTGCGCGCTACCTCAGAGAGGTCTTGCTGACGACGGTCAAGTTCGACGACGTTTCCTTTGCTGAGTGCCTCGCCTCGATCACCCAGCAACTTACCGGAACGCAGGAGGCATCGCTTTTCCCGAGCCAATCGATCCGCGTCATCGTTGATGGAGATGCTGCGATGACTGAAACCAAGGTGACTCTTCACCTCAGCCAGGTGCCAGCATCGCTCGCCCTGCGCTATCTCTGCAGCCTCGCTCAGTACAGCTACACTATTGATGGCGACACCATCCTCGTAACGCCGCTGCCAAGACCCTGAGCCGCTACTGCTCTCGCAGGCAGAGTGGCGAGCGATTCTGCGAGCGGTCTCAGCAGCGTCTGATTGGCCGGACATGAGGAGAACTTCTGCTGGAGAAAAAGCGATTTTGGTCCGAAAATGCCGCCCGCTCATCGGAAAACCCTGCTCATGAAATTCCCACTGTTTCTTCAACTTTTCTGCCTCTCGCTTTTCGCGCCGGCTTTGTTCGCCGCTGACGATCATCTCTTTTTTCCCGCAGAAGAAGGTGGCAGCGGGGGAGGAGAGCACGTCGTCCTGCTAGCAGGTGACGAAGAATACAGGTCAGAGGAGGCGATGCCGATGCTGGCGCAGCTACTCGCCCGACATGGATTTAATGCGACCGTGCTGT
>JBCCBR010000426.1:0-3636 GCA_039033935.1 Verrucomicrobiota bacterium | reverse complement strand
TGCTGCCGTTTCATCGCATTGTGAATTCGGCGAAACTTTTCGTGAGTCGACTGACCAGCAGCGCGCTTGACCGCTCTACGGTAGACGAATTCAATCCCAGCAGCCGCGTCACTCCAGACGCCACTCATCCCGGCGAGAGCGAGACGAGTATAGAGGTATCCCCCAAGCAGACCCAGAAATGCACCGATCACGGATACTAAGAGAGCCTCAGCTATAAAAACGAGGCGAACCTTTCTCCGACTCCATCCTAATGCGAGGAGAAGGCCGATCTGACTTGCGCGTTGCTCGATTCCAAATACCAGGAGCAGGCCGGTCAAGGTGAGGGCTGCAATGATCAGGAAGAAACTCATGCTCGCGAAGAGCGTTCCAAAATCGTAAGAGTTGGCGACTGCGGCTTCCGCTTCAGCCGCGAGGTCGCGGGTCACGATCCCGACATCACTGAGACTGATCTGCTCTCGGAGCCCTTCCCGCAGGCTCATTTCGGTAACGCTTGCAGGCACACGAATCGCGGTATTCTCCCCAAAACGATTTCCCCAAAGCTGGCGCGCGCGAGCCAGTGAAATGAAGGCTTTGGGCGTCGCTCGATGATCGTCCCAATACTCATCGTCCTTGTCTCGTATCCGACTCCGGTCGATCGGAATGCCAGGCTCCCAATCGTCAAGATCTTCGACATCGAAGATTCCGGGGAATTCGGGAGTCCAGCTTTTCCCCCACCCCGCCTCGTCGAGCGGTGCGACTGACGCGACCGTGAACTCAGCGTTTTGATACTCCAACTCGCGTCCACGGCCGACCACGAAAAACTCCATCTCGATTGGATCCCCAACCGCTGCCTCCAGATCGTCCGCGATCCAGTCACTGAGAATGACGCCGTCGTCGGGGAGATCTGCCGAGACGATCTGATTCAGGTTTGGACTGACGCCGGTGACCATCGAATAGGGAGTCTCTCGGTCTCCCGATCGGATCGTCACTGCGAGATAAGTGAGCACCGGCGACGAATCGGGGATTGCCTCAAAGATGCCCTCGGCTACAGCTGGAGAGAAAAAGACACGGTCCGACAAGATTTGTTTCCCCTCGGCACCAGCGTCCTCGACCGGCTTGAGATAGAGCCGGAGATCGGATAAATCCCAGCTCGACTCCACCACAGCCGAAAAGTCTGCGGCCGAGACTCCCCGCGAGGCGAGCAAAAGGTTCACCCGATCGGGTTGCTCAACCACCTCTTGGAGCCGACTCAGAGGCAGATAGATCGTTGCGGGCGGGATCTGTTCGGCGCGGAGGGAAAAAAGCCCATGCTCTTCGGGACCAAGCACTTTCGCAATCTTTGCGGTAAACGGCAGCGTCTGCTCAGATTCTCCCGAGAGCGGGGCATCTCGCGACAGAGCACTTGGCAACTCGAAACGTGTGATCAGGGTATCGCCGACCGTGCTGTCGAGACGCTTGGCGAGGGTTTCATTAACGCCAATCCAATCGCTCTCGTTACTGCCTGGGGGCACCTCACCGGATATCGATAGTTTCCAGAACGCATCTGTCACACCGATAAGCTGAACTCGGTTGAGCCGCTGACCGGTCTTTCTCGCCGAGGCAGTCCCCTCCACCAATAGAAGCGGAGCAACCTCAGCTTCTCCGAGTTGCTCACCCAATCGCTCACCGAGCGCCTCGCTAAAAAATCGCTCTCCACCGATTAGCACGGGGCCAACTTGTGAGAGTCGCGCCTCGGCGTTTCGCCTCAGACTTTCTCTGACCGAGTCTCCAACCACGAGGGCACCACTCAAGATCGCCGAAGTCAAAGCAACGCCTGCAAGAACGGCAAGATTTGTCCCGCGATAATGGGCCAGCGAACGCCGGACCAGCTTCGAGAGACTCATCGGGGTTTGCTGACTCATGCGAGGCTTTCGATTTTACCATTGATGATGGTCTGAAGCGAACCGATCGAGCGCGCCAGAGTCTGATCATGAGTGACCAGCACCAGGGCGAGCTTTTCCGTTTCATTCAGCTCGACCAGAAGATCGACGAGCCGACGAGCATTGTCTTCGTCGAGAGCTCCGGTCGGTTCATCAGCCAAAAGCAGACGCGGCTCATTGATGAGCGATCGCACCACTGCAACTCGCTGTCGCTCGCCACCCGAAAGTTGACCCGGCAAACGATCCACTTTGTCGCCAAGGCCGACCCGTCCGAGTAGCTCATGGGCGCGGTCCGTCCTGCCCTCGCGCGAGGCAGCGTCGATTCCCTTGGCAAGGGTTGCCACCAACACATTCTCCAATGCCGTGCATTGTGGCAGCAGATGGTGCATCTGAAAAACAAAGCCGATCGAGCGCGCCCTCAGAGCAGCGAGGGCCGCTTCGCTCAGGCCCCCACTTGATTGTCCCGTGATTTTCACCTCACCCTCGCTCGGCTGATCGAGCGTCCCGAGTAAATTCAGCAGGGTGCTTTTCCCACAACCGGAGGGACCGACAATGGCGAGCCGATCACCCGCCCCGACCGACCAATCGACCCGGTCGAGAATACGGCGCGGCTCGCCCGCCTCAGGCTCCGAATCACCATACCACTTTGATACCGCGTCGAGTTCTACTATTGCTTCGCTCATTCGTGTTTGATCCAGCGTTTGGATTTGAATTCGTAACGCGGTAGCGAGCCGGTTGCCACCACTTTGACTGGAATCCGCAGCGTAAATGCGTCGGCCAATTCACGAGCGACTCGTTCCTGCAGATCATCGTTTTTCCCGGGGGCGGCCTCAACGCTGATTTCGAGCTCAGCCATCGAGTTTCGGGTCGTCTGCACCACCTGAAACTCGACCACTTCAGGAAAGCCTCGGATAATTTTCTCAACCGCAGTCGGGTAAACGTTGACCCCTCGGATCACAACCATCTCATCGACTCGACCGAGGATGCCTCCCTCGAGAAATAAAATCGGCTCCTCAGCAGCAGCGGGCTTGAAGTAACGCTTCTCGACCAGGTCACCAGTTCGATAGCGCAAGAGCGGGCACGCCGTCCGTGTCAGGGTCGTGAGAACCAATTCGCCCCGCTCGCCTTCGGCAACTTCCCGATGGGTTTCGCGATCGATGACCTCAGCGATGTAGGCATCCTCCATCACACAAAGCCCACTCGCGCGGTCGCCGTGCTCGTATGTGACCGGCCCGACCTCGGTCATGCCATGGTGATCGAAGACCCGAGCCCCACCCCAAAGCTCGGAGAGCCGATCTCGCACCGCCGGGATGCTCCCACCGGGCTCACCGGCAACGACGAGCTTCTCGAGGCGGAAAGAGCGGAGTTGCGGATCTGTCTGCTCAGCGAGGACTTCACCGAGGCGCATCGCGTAGGTCGGCGTGCAGCAAAGCACCTCGACACCGTGAGACACCATCGCCTGCAGCCGCGCCAGACTGCTGAGACCACCTCCCGGAATTGATAGATTCCCACGACGTGCCGCTGCCTCAAAGGCGGTCCAAAACCCGAGGAAGGGCCCGAAGGAAAAAGCGAAAAATATGGTTTTGTCAGGTCCAATGCCTGCTTCCTCGAAGACCCGATCCCAGCAATCCAGCATCGCTTCCCAGCTCTCGGGAGAATCGATCCAAGGGAGTGGCCCGCGAGTCGTGCCCGAACTCTGGCAAAGGCGATTGTAGCGATCGATCGGGTAGGTCAGGTT
>JBCCBR010000425.1:0-3647 GCA_039033935.1 Verrucomicrobiota bacterium | reverse complement strand
CAGGCCTGGCTCAGATCGGGGCCTCTGAATGGGCCAAACATGTCATCACCGGTGGAGTCATCGTCGTCGCGGTCTTGATGGAAGCGTTGCGCGGAGATCTATCAGGGCAAGTGAAACGCGCTTTCAATCGAAAGGGGGCGCGATGAACTCAGCGGCGCCAGCTATCTTTGTGGTCGGGTCGCTCAACCTTGACCACAACTACCTCGTTCAGCGGATTCCGGTAGCCGGGGAAACCGTTGCGAGCGGCGGGGTCGTGAGGCACTTCGGTGGAAAAGGGGCCAACCAAGCCGTCGCAGCACAGGCTGCCGGTGGGCAGGTCACGCTGCTGGGGGCGGTCGGCGATGACGACGATGGTCGGGGCTACCTCGAGCGACTCGCTTCGAAAGGGGTCAACACGCGTGCGATCAAGAGTTGCTGGCGTCAGCCAACGGGCTCAGCGGTGATTTTGAGTGAAGCGAGCGGGGAGAACCTGATTGTAGTGGAGGCCGGGGCAAACAGTGAGGTCACGCCGGAATTTGTCGATGGGCATCGTCGAAAACTGGAGCAGGCAGACGTTCTTCTGATGCAATTGGAGTGCCCACTTCCGGCAGTTCGTCGAGCTGCTGAAATTGCCCGTGAAGCCGGCGCGATCGTGATGATCAACCCCTCTCCGTGGCACTCGGGCTTTTTGATGCAAGAAGTCCCGTGCGATTGGCTGATCGTCAACCAAACCGAAGCCGAGGCCGCCGGCAAACGCCTCGAATCCCTCGCCGAAAACATCGTCATCACGCAGGGATCATCGCCAACCTTGGTTCGCTCCGGGAGCGAGCCAGAGCAGGTCGTACCGACTTTCGATGTCGAGCCGGTCGATACGGTGGGGGCAGGGGACGCCTTCGCTGGGGCGCTGGCTGTTGCGATCGGGGAAGGCCTCGCCCCGCTCGAAGCTATTCGATTCGCAAATGGTGCCGGTGCGCTCGCCACCAGTGCGCTTGGTGCCCAGAAAGCCATCCCGAGCCGGGAAAAAATTCTCTCATTCATCAACTGATCATGAAAATCCACACTCTCCTATTCGCTGCAGCACTTGCAGTCCTCTCAGTCCGAGCGGCTGAGCCTGTTCCCGTCATTTTCGACACGGATATGGGCAATGACATTGACGATGCCATGGCTCTCGTGATCCTCACGCAACTCGCTCAGCGAGGAGCGGTTGATATCCTGGCAGTGACCTCATCAAAAGATCACCCTCTATCGGCTCCTTACATTGACGCGCTCAACACCTACTACGGTTTCCCTGAAGTTCCGATTGGGGCGGTTCGGAACGGGGCAACGCCGGAGGAGGGCCGCTACTCAGCTGTCGCAAAACGCAAAAGCTCGGGAGGGGATTTGCTTTATCCACACGACGTGAATTCGGGGGAAGAAGTTCCCGATGCGGTCAGTCTGCTTAGGGAGAAGCTGTCAGAGGCGAAGGATGGCTCGGTAGTCCTGATGCAGGTCGGATTTTTCACCAACCTTGCTCGTTTGCTTGATTCTCCGCCGGATGACATCAGCGAGAAGTCGGGCAAAGATTTAATCACTCAAAAAGTGAAGCGAACAATCATCATGGCCGGCTCTTTTGCACCGATTCGTCAGAATACGCGATATATTGAATACAACGTGATCAAGGATATCCCATCGGCGCAGCGGCTTGCTGATGATTGGCCTGGCGAGCTGGTCTGGAGTGGATTTGAAATTGGTATCGCTTCGCCTTATCCATGGGAGAGCATTGCTAGCGATTTCGATTATCTGCCGAATCACCTCCTGAAAGAGAGCTATATCTCCTGGGTGCAGGGGAAAGAGGTCGATCGCCCGACCTGGGATCTCAGTGTCGTGTTGCACGGGGCATACCCCGAAAGGCAGTATTTCGATGAGTCTGCTCTGGGTAAGGTGACGGTAGATGATCGTGGCCACACTGACTTTGAGGTTAACAAAGATGGTAACGACCGCTACCTGATGATGAGTGATCTGCAAGCAGCACGCGTTGTCGAAGCCTACATCCAATTATGCAGTGAACCTCCCCGACCATGATGCGCTTTGCTTCTTTTCTGATTTTGATCGTCTCAACCATCTCACTCGGTGCTGCGAGCGAGTCGGTTCCGATCGTCTTCGATACTGACATCACTGGCGACGTCGATGATGTGCTCGCACTGGCGATGATTCATTCGCTCGCCGATCGAGGCCGTGCCGAATTGCGTGCCGTCACGATTTCGAAAAAGAATGAGCTGGCCGCTCCGTTTGTTGATGCGGTGAATACCTTTTACGGGCGACCGAATATACCGATCGGAATCTCAGGGAGCGCGCCGGAGCGAGAGAGCAGGTTTTTGAAACTCGCCGAGGAGCGTCTAAGCGATGGCAGCCTACGCTACCCTCGCACGATCGGGGTCGATGAGAAGCCCTCTTCGGCGGTCAGTTTGTTGCGTGAGGTCCTCGCCAACGGAGAAGATCGGTCAATCGTCCTCGTTCAGGTAGGATTAGCTGTCAATACGGTCGAATTGCTCGAATCGGGGCCCGATGAGATTTCGGATTTATCCGGCCTCGACTTGGTGAAGCGTAAGGTCAAGCTGCTCTCGGTCATGGCGGGTGCGTTTCAGACAATCAAAGATAACAACCGGTATCTTGAGGCAAACGTGAGGAACCACATTCCATCGATGCAGTCGCTGGCAGAAAAGTGGCCTGAGGAAGTAGCAGCTATTTGGAGCGGATTCGCCGTTGGTATTGCGGTCACGTTTCCTCGCGAAAGTGTTGCGGAGGATTTTGACTACTTACCCGATCATCCTGTCAAGGAAGCCTATCTTTTGCACAGCGGACCGAACCATGATCGCCCCAGTTGGGACCTCACCAGTGTTCTCTACGCAGTGTATCCTGAACGCGATTATTTCACCCTTTCGGCTGCGGGGCGAGTCTCGGTCGAGGAGGACGGATTCACTCGATTCGCTCCGAAAGAAGGCGGACGTGATCGTTTTCTGAAAGTTGATCTGGCGCAGGCTGCAAGGGTTCGAGAAGCGCTTGTTCATCTCGTTGTGCAACCTCCATTAAGCCCGCTCAAACCATGGTCCGACTATTGATTGCATTGCTTGCCTTATCGCTCGCTTCGGGAAAATCGGGGGAGCCAGTGCGCTTGATTTTTGATACCGACATGGCTAGCGACTGTGACGATGCCGGAGCCCTTGCCGTGCTAAACGCGCTCGCGGATCTGGGGGAGGTGGAAATTCTTGCGATCGTCACCAATCGAAAATGCCCGGGAAATGCCTCAGCCGCTGCTGCCTCGGCGATCAACCATTGGTATGGGCGCACCGATATCCCGATCGGGACCGATAAGGATGGTTCGAAGACGCCCCCGCGATGGAATCGGGCGAGTAGTTTCACGGCAGCTCTCGCCGCTGAGTTTGCTCACTCAGCCAAGCCAGACGACGAGATGCCCGATGCCTTGGATATCTACCGACAGACGCTCCTGGCTCAGCCAGACGCTTCAGTCGTGATCTGCAGCGTGGGGGCATTGAGTAATCTCGAAGATCTGATCCGGGCAGAACCAGAGCTGGTCAAAGCAAAGGTCAGAGAACTCTTCGTGATGGGTGGTGGCTTTCCTCGCACCCATTCCCCTGAAACGAATATCAAGCTCGACCCGGCGGCGGCTG
>JBCCBR010000424.1:0-3661 GCA_039033935.1 Verrucomicrobiota bacterium | reverse complement strand
TCAGACCCACTCGAGTGCAGTCAGCAGGGGTTGCGTCTATCGAAAAACGCCGCTCGGCAAGCTTCTGATATTGGATCGGCTCTCCGGTCGTGACCCGATGCCCGACCTGCGATTGCTGTTGAGATGGAGCAACCACCCAGACCGTTTCAAAGTGCCGCCGCGCCACTCGCTCGAGCGCCGCTAAGCCATCGGCTTCGATTCCATCATCGTTGGTAATTAGAACGGTGCTCATAGATTCGGCGTAGCAGATCGCGACAAGGTCGTCTATCTCTCATCTGTGAGTGATCGTTCGCCAATCGAATTTTACGACCGGTATCGCGAAATGATCGTGAAAGAGGCGGTCTATGGCGAGCAAGCTCTGCGCTGGACCTACGAGACTTGGCTTGGCCGCCTCTGTTTGGAGTCAGTCGTAAAACGGCCCTTGTTCTCCGCCCTCTACGGACGATGGGCCGATCGGAAGCGCTCAGCTCGGGAGATCGCCCCTTTCATCGAACGGTTCCGACTCGACCCATCCGAGTTCGTCGATTCTCCGGATGACTTCAAAACCTTCAATGAATTCTTCTACCGTCGCCTCCGCCCCGAAGTCCGGCCGACTCATCCCGACTCGAAAAGCGTGGCATTCCCAGCGGACGGTCGACATCTGCTTGTCCCCGATCTTTCAGCCCAGTCGCCGATCTGGGCTAAAGGTAGGCGGCTCCCACTCGCGGACCTTCTCGGGAGCACGAAACTGGCGTCTAAATTTTCAGGTGGCAGCGCCCTGATTTCGCGTCTTTGCCCGACCGACTATCACCGATTCCACTTTCCGCTCGGCGGTTTCGCGCAAGCGCCAAGGCTTCTTGGAGACTGGTTGTATTCCGTCAACCCAATCGCTCTTCGAAGAAACTTGAACTACCTGATCGAGAACAAGCGCATGATCACTGAGATCACCGATTCGCCGGTTGGTGACTATCTCTTTCTAGAAGTCGGGGCGACGAATGTCGGGAGCATCTGCCAGTCGATAGAGGCTCCAGCCAAGGTCGATAAAGGGATGGAAAAAGGCTACTTCAAATTCGGCGGATCAATGACGATACTCATTTTTCCAGGAGGGACTTTCCAGGCCTCAGAAGATCTGGTTGAGTTTTCGGATCGAGGAATCGAGGTCTACGCGCGGTGCGGGGACTCAGCTGGGGAGGTCGTTTCGCATCGGTGATTGCGAATTCCAATCCCAGTTTGAATCAGAACGGAGCTTTGGAAATCGAGGCACAAAAAAACCCGAGCCTCGCGGCGGCGCGAGACTCGGGGCCTTTGGAAAGATTATTCGCTCGGAGCAGCGCTTCGAGCGGGCATCTGTTTTGTTAGCTGGATCAGTGGGTGTGAGACCCACCACAAGTGCCACAGCAGGCGCCTTTGCTACCACCACAGCTGCCGCAGCAGTCGGGCTTGGTGGTGTTGCATGAGCTGAGTGCGAGCACAGAGACAGCAGCGAAGGCGATGAGAAGAAGCTTTTTCATATTAGGGTGAACATTCAGTTCCAGAGGCAGCTTAATCAGGTGCCAATTAGTTCAGCAAGCAAAATCTCACCCCGTTTTGGCAAAACGCTGCACTACTTCCACGAAGCTGGAGCACCGTGATATTGGGACTGGTAGCCATAGCTTCCACTGGGGGTAGCCGGAACTGCCTGATGGACAACTGCTTTGCCGGAATGATGCGGTGCGACCCGCCGATGGCGGCAGGATGAAAGCGCAATGATAGCGAGGGTGGCAATAGCAACGAAGAAGATCGGTTTTACGGTCATGCAGCTCGATACGAGAAAGCCCGCCGGGTTCTTTCATCTCGCTTTCGGTTTGCGCTTCCCCACTCCTTGCAACCAGCTCGATGCCGAGTAATCTCTCGCCCGCCTGATTTCCTTGCATCTATGAGCACAGCAAAGCACATCGCCATCGCCGGAGCCACCGGAGCTGTTGGGATTGAGATATTGAAATGCCTCGAACAGCGAGATTTCCCGATTGGGAAAATCACGCTTCTGGCGTCGGCCCGGTCCGCCGGAAAGACCTTGAGCTTTAAGGGAGAAGACCTGGCTGTTGAGGAGCTGACCGCGGACTCGTTTGCCGGAGTAGACGTCGCTCTGTTCAGTGCCGGCGGCGGCATTTCCAAAACGTTCGCCCCTCACGCAGTCGACGCCGGAGCGGTGGTGGTCGACAATTCTTCCGCCTTCCGGCTCGATGCGAAGGTCCCTTTAGTGGTGCCTGAAGTGAATGGTCCTGACGCAGCCGATCACCAAGGCATCATCGCCAATCCTAACTGCACCACCATCATTACCCTGATGGGGCTGAATCCGCTCCACAAGGCATTTAGGGAAGTGACATCAATCCTCGCGTCAAGCTATCAGGCGGTATCTGGAAGCGGAACTCAGGGCATTGTCGAGCTGGAGCAACAGTGCCAAGCTCTCGCCGCTGAAAAGCCCTGCCCAGAGCAATCAGTCTACCCGCGCCAGATTGCGTTTAATGTGATTCCTCACGTCGATGTGTTTCAGGAGAATGGCTACACAAAGGAGGAGATGAAGATGAATTTCGAGGGCCAGAAGATCCTCCACGCGCCAGATCTCCGCGCCTCGGTCACCTGCGTTCGAGTTCCGGTCTATCGTTCCCACGCCATCGCGGTGACGGCTGTCTTTAGAGACGAACCCAGTGTCGCCGCAGCTCGCGATGCGATCGAGGCTGCGCCGGGCGTTCAGGTCTGGGACGACATCTCCGCCGATCTCCCGCTCTACCCGACCCCGCTCGACTCGACTGACGGGGATGACTGTCTTGTCGGTCGCATCCGACGAGACCTGGTCCTCGATAACGCCCTCACCTTCTGGGTGGTGGGCGATCAGGTCCGCAAAGGAGCGGCGCTCAACGCGGTTCAGATTGCCGAGCTGCTGTGACCTGATTCAGTGCGCGGCGGATCAAACTGGTGCTGTAAATCCACCTGCTTTTCTGAAACAACCGACCTATCGTAGAGTCCCGTTCAGCGCAGTCATGTTTTTCAGCCCCTTTCTTGCAACGCGATATCTCAGGCCGAAGCGGAGCTTCGTTTCGATTATCACCATCATTTCAATTCTCGGGGTCTCCCTGGGAGTTTGGGCACTGGTGGTCGTGGTCGCGGTCTTCACTGGATACGGAGAGAAAATCAAAAGCAGCATTCTTGGCTTTGAGCCCCACATCGTCATCACAGCGGGTGGAGTGATCCGAGAAGTCGGCGAAGTCTACGAGGAGCTTCTCGAAGTCGAAGAGTTTGAGTCGGTTACACCCTTTGTGCAGGGACGGGTGATCATGGATTTTGACGGTTTGCGCAACGCGCCTACGATTCGGGGTATCTTACCTCCGACCGGGGCAGAATTTGAGAGGCTCGACGGGATGATAGCCGAAGAAGTCAATCCGGCCTTCCCTGATGACCCGGATCAACTCATCAAAAAAGGGACTTTTGATGTCAGCGACCCCTACTCCTGCGTCGTGGGCGATAGTCTTGCCAAAGGAATGGGGATCGAGGTCGGCTCAAGGCTGCTTCTCTACTCGCCCGGCGACATGCAGAAAATTCTCGACGCCGTCTGCTGCGCGACCGCCTCGCGTGCGGTGCCCCGCTCGGCCAGCATCTCGAGCAGTTGCAGCGGCTGCTGCACGAGCCGCCACGCGATCCCATT
>JBCCBR010000423.1:0-3679 GCA_039033935.1 Verrucomicrobiota bacterium | reverse complement strand
GGATTACCGCTCCGAACAATCCTCTCACCGCTCGAGTCATGAGCAATCGCATCTGGGCCCAACTGACCGGTGTTCCAATCGTCGAGACGATGGACAATTTCGGCCTGACCGGGTTGCCACCGACGCATCCCGAGCTTCTCGATTACCTCGCAATCCGCTTGATCGAGAGTGGCTGGTCACTAAAGACACTGGTCCGCGAAATCGTCCTCAGCGAGACCTACCAGCTCGCCGCGACTTATCACGAAGGTAACTACTCAGAGGATCCCGGGAATCTGACTCATTGGCGGGCAAGCCCGCGACAGCTCGATGCCGAAGCCCTCCGCGACCAAATGCTGGTCGTGAGCGGAACGCTCGATCGAGTCCGTCCTGAAAACTCGATGGCTCACCTGGTGGGGGACTCCCGGCTTGGGGATCGTGGCCGTCAGAATACGACCGAGGAATTTGATACCAGTCAGTTCCGCGGACGGTCAGTTTATCTTCCCATTCTCAGAGACGCTCTCCCAGACGAGTTGGGGCTCTTTGATGCTCCCGATCCTCTCGCCACGATCAGCCGGAGGACTCCGACCAATGTAGCGCCGCAGTCGCTTCACTTGATGAACAGCGACCTCGTTTACGAGCAGGCCCGCGCTATGGCCCAGCTCCTCGAAAAACACTTTTCCACCCCACGAGACAGGGCGTCCAACGCCTTCCTTCTAACCTACAACCGACCCGCTACGGCTGCGGAAGTTGAAAGAAGTCTTCAATTCCTTGAAGTCTTCGAGCCCGGCACCCCTACTGCCGGGTCTTCCCCACCAACTTCGGAGCCCGGTCTGCCTTCTGGACCATCGATGATGTCCGGGAGTGAGCAGGCCACGGGCGGCAAGGGGAAGGGAAAAGGAGGAAAAGCGAAGGGCGCAAAGGGAGGTAAAGGCAAAGGGCGTGACACTGCACCAGAGGAGGTTAAGGCCGAATCAGTCCTCGCCGGATCGACCTCGTCGATTGATCAGATCAAGCTCACAGCCCTCTGCCAGGCGCTCATGATGAGCGCCGAATTCCGGACCATCCACTAATCGAAGCCAGAAGCCAGAAGCTAGAAGCCACTGCCAACTGCCAACTCCTTACCCCCATGTTCGCTAACCATTTCACTCGCCGGGGCGCCCTCCAAACCCTCTCAACCAGTCTCAGCGGAATTGCTTTCGCGGCTCTGAATGCAGAGCGGCTCCGGGCCGACGCTAGCGGTCCACTCGCCGCAAAGGTCCCGCATTTTCGGCAGCGTGCCAAAAGCGTGATCTTCCTTTCAATGCGGGGTGCTCCCTCCCACGTCGACACCTTTGACTACAAACCGCAGCTGAGCCAGGATTCCGGGAAAGAGGGGAAATACGGAGGCAAGCCTCTCTTCGGCTCTCCATGGGAGTTTCGCCAACGGGGTGAAAGCGGGCTCTGGATCTCCGATCTTTTTGAGAAGACCGCTGCCCATGCTGACGACCTCTGCATTCTCAACGGGATGCACGCCGATTCCTCGAATCATCAGCCCGCCGTCACTGCTGCTCATACCGGGAGCATCAATTTCATCCGGCCCTCGATGGGATCATGGGCCCTTTATGGACTCGGGACCGAAAATACCAACCTCCCTGGGTATATCATTCTTGGTGGCGGTCAAAAGAGTGACTATGGCAGCGCCTTTTTGCCTGCTTACTATCAGGGCACCCTCATTGGAGGGAGAGAAGCTGAGATTGGTCCTCCGCGCGTTCCAAACATCCGCAATAGCCGATTCGACCCCACTGCGCAGCGCACTCAGCTCGATTTCGTGCAGTGGCTCAATCGCCAGCAACTCGAGCGCGATGTTCACTCCCCAGAGACTGAGGGCATGATTCAGTCCGCTGAACTTGCTTACAGCATGCAGAGCTCCATGCCTGAGCTGCTCAACTACGAGCACGAAGACTCCGCCATTCTCGACGCCTACGAAGTCTCGGGAAATGAGTTTGGCAAGCGATGCCTCCTCGCCCGGCGCATGGTCGAGCGCGGGGTTCGTTTCGTCGAGATCGTCCATGGGAACTGGGATCACCACGACAAACTGAAAGAAAATCTGACTCAAACCTGTGGAGAAACCGACGGGCCGATCGCCGCCCTTCTCAAGGACCTCAAACAGCGTAATCTCCTCGACGAGACCCTTGTTGTCTGGGGAGGGGAATTTGGTCGCACGCCTCAGGGCGAGGGCGATGGTCGCGGCCACAATTCCAAAGGATTCACCACCTGGATGGCCGGCGGTGGCGTCCGCGGTGGCATGAATTATGGGGCAACCGACGAGCACGGCTACGAAGCCGTTGAGGGTCGCCTCCACACCCATGACTGGCACGCGAAGATTTTGCACCTTCTCGGTCTCGACCACGAAAAACTGACCTATCGCTACGCGGGGCGGGATTTCAGGCTCACCGATGTGCACGGCAGTGTCCCGGAGGAGATCCTGGCCTGACAGCCCAACATCCCAGTCTCAGAGACTCCCTTCCTGCCCGACTCCAGACCTACAGCGCCCCTCCCGAATCGATAACTCGTGATCTTACTCTTGCTCGTTTGTCTGCACAGCCACTCCTCAAAGAGAAAGCCCCTCCCACTCCTAGAGTAACCCACCCGGAGCGCAGGCCTCTGGCCTGCAGCCACTCGCAAGCGTCCTTCCCCAGTGATGGCGGGCGCAAACCAAGTCGACGACGATCACGAGTAAGAGTGTGTTGGGCAAACAATCCCCGGTTGCACCCTTCGTAGCACGGGCGTATGTCCCCGCCCGATGCCGCTCAACTCGAAAGCGCCGATCCTCCGCGTAACTGATCTGCACAAACAGTTCGGCGACGTTCATTCAGTCGGAGGCGTTTCTCTCGAAATCGCACCGGGCGAGGTGCTTGGGCTGCTCGGTGCGAACGGTGCCGGTAAGACGACCCTGATCAACATGGTTCTCGGAATCGTGAAACCAACGTCCGGCACGGTCGAAGTTTTTGGAAAAGATCTCCAGAGTCACCGCCTCGCTTCGCTCCAGCGGATGAACTTCTGCAGCACTTACACCCAGCTCCCCGGCAACCTCACCGTCGCCCAGAATCTGGCTGTTTTCGGCAAAATGTATCGAGTGCCGGATCTCTCGCGCCGCATCGATGAGGTGCTCGATCTCCTTGAGATCACCCATCTCAGGAAACGAGTCAGTGGGCACCTCTCCGCCGGAGAGTCGACCCGGCTCAATCTCTGCAAGGCGCTTATCAATCGTCCCGAGCTACTCCTCCTCGACGAGCCAACTGCCAGTCTCGATCCCGATATCGCTGACAAAGTGCGCAAGGTGGTGAGCCGGGTTCGCGAAGAGGAAAACACAACGATTCTCTACACCTCCCACAACATGCGAGATGTCGAAGAAGTCTGTGATCGCATCGTCTTCATGCATCAGGGCGAGGTCCTCTACGTCGGCACCTCTGAGGAAGTCCTCCACCATTTCAAAGAGCAATCGCTCGAAGACGTCTTCATCCGGGTTGCCCGTTCCGGCGACCTTCGCAACATCAAAGCCGAGACTGCGTCATGAATGTTGCAGCGATTCAGGCCTTGGTGACGCGCTACCTCTATCTCTACACCCGGACCCCGATTCGGCTTGTCGAGCTTCTCTTCTGGCCGCTGGTGCATTTGTTAGTCTGGGGATTTTTGACTCAGTTTCTTGAGCGCCACACGG
>JBCCBR010000422.1:0-3688 GCA_039033935.1 Verrucomicrobiota bacterium | reverse complement strand
TCGAGCAGGTCGGGCTGGCTGCCGACGCGATGGTGACCGATCCGGAAGCTCTCGCGAAGCACTATGTTCCTGAGATGACGGAAGTGATTGCCTATTTCCCGGTCATCAACGGCGGGCAGGCCCATGTCCTCAACATGCGTGCTCCCGAGGAGCCTGGTGATTATCCCTACATTTGCACTTTCCCCGGTCACTGGAGAGTCATGCACGGTGTCCTCAGAGTCAGCGGGAGCGCTGACCCAGTCGGCAAAAAAATCTCGGCCCTGTCAGAAGGCGCGATTCGAATCGAAGGAGAATCACTTGTCAGCGGAGCTGAGGCGACCTCCGGAGAGGTCGTTGTCCAGGGGATGGATCGCTACCTGGATGAGTGGTCGAGTGGACGACAGCTCTGGTGGAAAGGGGCAAGTCCGGGAGATACCCTGCAATTGGCAGCCAGCGACCTCAGTCCTGGAAGTTACGAGGTCGTGCTCCACATGACCCGAGCGACCGACTACGCTATTGCTACTCTCCAGATCGGTGACCGGAATCGCGAAGTGGATTTTTACCATACCGCCGTGGCCCAGGCTGCACCGGAGCGGTTCCCGAATGTGAAGGTCGGCGACGACGGGACTCTCGCGATAGGTATCGGTTTGAAAGGCAAAAACTCAGCCTCGCGTCCGAACTACATGATTGGTATTGACCGAATTGAGCTGGTTCCTTCCCAATAATCCAGATATCCGTCTCCAAGCGGTAAAGTCTGCGCCTGATGAAAACCCTCCTCTCGATTCTTTTTCTCACCGGTTTCATCATCCTCAGTCCAGCGCAGCAATCCGACCGACCAAACATCATCCTGATCTTCGTCGACGATCTCGGTTACGGTGATCTCGGCTGCTACGGGAATGAGCGGATCAAAACGCCGCATCTCGATCGGCTCGCAAAAGAGGGCCAGCGCTGGACCAGCTTCTACTCGTCCGGCGCCACTTGTGTCCCGAGCCGACGCGGACTCATGACTGGGCGTCACCCTTCCGCACTTGGACGCTCGCCGGAGGCCCTTGTTCCGAGCCGCGAGTCCTTTCTACCCGCGATGTTTCAGGGTCAGGGCTACCGAACCGCCCTGATCGGGAAGTGGCATCTCGCCGGCTACCCGGATGACTTTAACAGCCATCCGATGCACCCGCTCGAGTGTGGCTTTGATTATTTCTACGGACCCCTGGGAGCAACGACGCCCCTGGACCGCCCAAGCAGACTCTTGAGGAATTTAACAAAGCAACTTCCGACACATGGTTCATCCCGATGATCCGCGACCGGGAGGTCATCGCGGAGACTGTGCAGCAAGAGCAGTTCACCTCTCTCTACACGACTGAGGCAGTGAAATGGATAGATGATCACCGCGATCAGCCCTTCTTTCTCTACCTGGCTCACAATATGCCTCATGCCCCGATTATTGCACCGGCACGCCGAGAGATAGTCAATCCTTCACCTACCAGCCCCGAACCTTTTGGAGGATCTGCTGAGCGCAGCGCATCCTCTGAACCGGAAATATCCAGACTGGTCGAAGTCGAGGATCCCTACGGCGATGTCATTGAGGGGCTGGACCGATCCGTCGGTGCGATTGTCTCAGCAACCGAAGCCGCTCAAATCGCCGAGAACACCCTGATCATCTTCACCAGCGACAACGGACCCTGGACCGTCTTCGGCCCGCGCCACGCCGGGACCGCGGCGCCCCTGCGGGGCGAAAAATCGACCACCTGGGAGGGCGGTATGCGAGTCCCCACGATCTTTTACTGGCCGGGCAAAATCGCCCCCGCTGTCATCGATGGCATCGGGGCGAATCTCGATCTTTATGCAACTTTCGCGGCGCTCGTCGGTGGGGAGGAGCCGAGCGATCTCCCAGGATATCAGTCAGAGGATCTCTGCGGAACGCTTTTGGATGCCGAGCCGAGCCCTCGCACCACCTGGCTCTATGAGCGATCGGCCTATCGATCCGGTGATTTCAAGATCCACCTCCAAACCAGATCTCCGACCAATCCCCACACCCGCCAAAAGACCCCGTCGATTTCACACGACCCGCCGCTTCTCTATAATCTCGCTGACGATCCCGGCGAAAATCACAACATCGCCGGACAGCATCCCGAAGTCGTGGCGCGGCTGCGAGCCGAGTCCGCTGAACTGCTCACCCAGTAGGGAAGGGGAGATTTGGCCAGGAAAACCAACTTAGGAGCAGGCTGGCCCAATCACACCTCCGCAAGAAAAGGACGAGGATGCTAGGCCTGCTTCTGGGCTTCTTTGATTTCCTGCGAGATCTGAAAGAGTCGCTGAACTTGCTTCAGAGGAAAGTGAGAGAGGTCGACCCGCTTGTCTCCATCGAGCAGGAGGGAGAAGGTCCCAAGCCCTTTGCCCTCGTCCCGCATCAGAGTATTCGAGACAGTTGCCCAGGGATGAGGCTCGAGCTCAAAAGAGCCTTTGCGATCGTGCAGGATAAAGAGGTGACGACTCGTGAGGGCGATGCAGTCCTTCGCTTTGGTTAGGAGACCAGCCTTGGCCTGAACCGCGATGTAAAAAATGTCTTCGCCGGGCAGAGCGACGTTGCTGATGTCGCGAAAGGCGAGGCCGACCTTCTGGAGATCCTGCCCATCATCGACAAAATGGCTGATCTGTTCTTCGACTTCGAACACCTCCATGAGTGGCTTCCATTCTCCAAGACCCTGGTAGAACACCATGTCGTAGATGGAAATTTCCCCGCCGTTCAGCAAAGCGAGAATGTCTTCCTGAGAGTAAGGACCGGCCGGCTCGATCGAACCTCGCTTGAGGATCGAAAACGGTTGTTCGGGTGAATAGTCGGCAGCAGTGGCGTCACTCATAGCAGGAACTCGTGTATTTACATTGTGATCTATTTTTCGAGGCGGCACAAGGCTATTTCGACTTGATCATGATGACGTTAGCCAACTTGGCGGCAGCTTGCACGGCTTTCCGGCCGGCATTTCCACAATGACGACGATCTGCCTCGCTTTTATGAGAATTTCCAGGCCTTCGTGATCGGCGCTCTGACGCGAGATTTCAAACTCACAGGTCGCCCGGATCTTTCTGGTATCGGCCAAGGTGGCCTTGATTTCGAGGCGATCCCCGAGCACGGCAGGTTTGAGGTAATCAATTTCGGTTCGGATCACGGTGGGAAAGCGACCAGTCGAGCTCATCTCCGCAAGCGGCATCCCGAGTTTTTCCATTAAGTGGCATCGAGCTTTTTCAATGTAGCGGAGGTAGGTCACGTTTGAGACAACGCCGCCGCAATCGGTGTCGCAGAAGATGACGGTCTCGAAGGCGGAGACGGAGGTTGGCTTGGACTCAGTCATTTCTTGATGCCTGACTTTGAAAGCTGATTTGAGGGCTGTCCAGCAAAGTGCTCCAGCTGCACCGAGCGGCACGCGTTCGAGTTGCGATCGAATGGTCCTCTCGGGTGAAGCGGAGAGGACTTGGAATCGCCGCTCTGCAAACTTGCGCATACAGGGCCGCGCATGGTAATCTAGAGGTAATGGTTCGGTTCAGAATTCGAGTTTTTTGCTTAGTGTCTCGCGTTGAGTCGCCCGTCAAGGTTGGATTGCTCGGCGCGCTCGTTTCGCACCGCGTCTTGACGTGCTACGAGCCGTACATCGAGGACACGGACGACATCGTGAGCGAGGTTGCTCAAACTCAGCTCGTCCTCGTGTACTTTAGT
>JBCCBR010000421.1:0-3691 GCA_039033935.1 Verrucomicrobiota bacterium | reverse complement strand
CTGATCGATCAGCATCCAGAAATAGCTGACGCCCTCGAAGCAAAGCTGAAAGCCCTGATCGATGCCGGTCGCACCACGAAGGGGCCTGCAGCGAGCAATGACGTGCCGATACAGATCCGCAAGTCGTGAAGCGCTCGGTCTCCCCCCCCTGCGATCAACGCTTTTATGACAGGTGGAATCTCAGTCGCCTCATGACATTTGTGGGCCACCTGCCATTGTCGGAACCAACTCCTCCACCCAGCCTCAGCAATATTTCGCGAGTATCTCTCGCATCCGATTCTCCCTCGCTTCGATGCTTTCACAGAGCGCAAACTGAACTCGCGCTCGATTTAGATTTTGACCCTCGTAGCTCGTTTTGAAGTAGACATCACCGGCCAGGTAATCGGTGAAAAATCGGAGACCCAGCTCAAAGGTGATCAGCCGCACCGACTCATAGAGATACTGTTTGTCCTCGCTGCTGAGAAATCCTCCGGCCTCGGTGAGATAGCCACGCACCATCGATTCAAAGAGGTCGAGATCGAGAAACACCTCCTTTAGATCGCTGGTCTCTTCTCCAGCCGGATTACACCCGCTGCGAATCGCGTCGCCGAAGTCATAGTGGACAAGCCCGGGCTTGACGGTATCGAGATCAACGATGCAGGTGCCTTTTCCGGTGAAATCATCGATCATCACATTCGTGATTTTGGGATCTCCATGAATCGGACGCTCCCTCAGTATCCCGCTCCGCCTCGCTTCCTCGAGAAGCGGGACAATTCCTCGACGCTTTTCCACGAACAAATGAAGCCGTTTCGCCTCGGCAGCGACTTCGAGGCGCCGCTTCGCAGCTGGGTCCTGAAGCGTCTCATCGTATTCGTTGAGATATTTCGGGGTGATGTGAAAGCCCGGCAGAGTATCTTTTAGCTGCGCCACCGGAAAATCTGAAATGATGCGCTGGAAATGCCCGAGCACTCGGCCCGCCTCCTTCGCGTGCTCAGGCTGCTCGACCCGCTCATAATTCGTCGCGCTGGAAATCATCGACAGGCCTCGCCAGTATTCGCCCTCATCGTCGACCACAAAATCGAGACCCTCCCGACTCGGAATGACCCGAGGCAGTTGCCAGATACGGTCGGCCGCAGCAGCCTCTGCTTCGATTCGTTGGTGCGCGTGCAGAGTCACCGCTTTCATGTTCGACATGACCGCAGCGGGATCTTTAAACACCGCCTGATTGATCTTCTGAAGCACAAATTGCTCCTCGGAGAAAGTCGTCCGCAACACCGCCCGATAAGTGTCGTTCACATTTCCTGAACCCAGCGGCAAAAGAGCGACAAGACGTCCGGGAACGTCAAAAGTCTGAGCGATCGTCTCGGCATTCATTCGTCAACGGCGGCCCAGCGTGGGACGAAGTCGACGAAATTGCAAGCCGCTCGCTCAGCAGCTCTGCAGGCGGAAGTCCTGTCGCCCGAGCCAAATTTGCCACGGGTCTTACAGTCAGCGCTCTGCCTACTTGGCCAGATTCGCTTTTCTGGACGCGTTAGATGCCCGCGCCAGCCATGACTTCGCCGGATCCAAACTTAATGACGTCTTCGATCGAAATCGCCCTGAGGCGGCTGTTGACTGCCTCTTCGGCCTGCTTCAGGCTCGAATCGAGACCTTCTGCCCCAGAAAATTGAGGATACCGCTCCGCATCGGCAAGGCGCACCAGTTCGCCATCCACGGTTTCGACTACATCAGCCAAGCTGATGTTCCTGGCCTCCCGATTCAGCCGATAGCCTCCGCCCACACCCCGCTTGCTTTGCAAAATGTCGGCTCGCTTCAAAAGAAGAAGGATCTGCTCAAGGAACTTTGCTGGTATTGCCCCTGTCTCGGCGAGCTCCTGGGCCTGAAGGCTGCGATCAGGAGAAGCACCGGCAAGGATTACCATGGCTCGTAACGCGTAATCCGCTTTTCGTGATATCTGCATAGTCGGGTGGGAAAGTGATACCCATGAGGACTTGGTTTGGATGCCTCGTGAAAGCAGAGGATGCAACGTTCTGCGATCAGTCAGCCTGATAGTTGAATAAGTCCGTCTGACGATACGAATCCCGTAGACCTTTCTGACGCGCCATCGCAGAAAATGCTCGGAACACCTTTTTCTGCATGTTGGCCGTCAATTGACGCCCTTTGCGAGCTCGTTGGACTTGCTTATGAGTCAACTGCTCCGGGCTCGCAGCAACCAGATCATGATTGCTCGCTCCGAGCTGCTCCATCAGTTCGTCCAGAGGCTGAGGCCCGTGTTCTCGATCGTTTTCGCTCATTGCTAAACCATTTCCAAAATCCTCGGACCAGGAAGGCCCGAGGATGTTCGTACTGAAGTCATTTCACCGCTAGCAGTCGAGTCAAAACCGTTTTGGCAGTTGCTCGTTTTCAAATTCTTGCTTAAGAGACTGCTGAAATAACGAACCCGCTTGGATTCGCAGCTGACTTTTCGACTGGCGAGGCGTGATTTTTATTGATAGCCATAGCTTCCAATAAATATCACAACGAATTCCAGTTCATAAATCAGCCAGAAGACTGCGGAAGGAGTTTTTCAACAGTCTCTTAACGATGCGCTCGACCGAGGTGCCTGCCTCATGCTCTGAATGAAACGATACACGGTCTCCTGACTCGTGGATTCAGAAAATAAAAGCGGGACCTCGGACGACCTCGAATTTCTCATCTCAAACAATATGACGCGCGTCCTTCTCACGACCACCAGCTACCAGGACACCCCGGGCCCTCATCATGATTTGCTCGAGTCGGCGGGCTTTGAAATCGAGCGAGAGCGAGGCCCCCTTCCAGAGGAAACCATGCTCGATCTCGCCGGGGAATTTGATGCCTTCCTCTGCGGGGACGATGCAATCAGCTCCGCGGTGATTGATCAATCTCTGCCTCGTCTCAAGGTCATCAGCAAATACGGGATCGGTCTCGATAAGATCGATGTGGCCTACGCCACCTCTAAGGATCTCGCCGTGCTCAACACTCCGGGAGTGAATCACACCACCGTGGCGGAGCACACTTTCGGCCTCCTCCTGAGCCTGACAAAGCGCATTCAAGACAACGCGATCGATGTCTCTGCCGGAAAATGGCAGGCCGGGTGGAAAAAGCCGATCGGGCACGAAATCCTCGGGACGACCCTTGGAATTATTGGTCTCGGTCGCATCGGCAAAGAAGTCGCTGTCCGAGCAAAGGCCTTCGGGATGGAGCTGATCGCTTTTGATCCCTATTTCGATGATGCCTTTGCCGAAACGCATAGCGTCACTCGAGCCTCTTCGATGGAGGAGGTATTACTCCAGTCGGACGTGGTCTCGTTGCACTGTTTCCTCGATGAAAACACCCGCGGGATGATCAATCGGCAGCAAATCGCCGAGATGAAAGACAACGTCATCATTCTGAACTGCGCTCGCGGAGAATTGGTCGAAAGCGCCGATGTCGATCAGGCCTTAAGAGAGGGTTCGATCGGTGGATTTGGTGCTGACGTCCTCGACGAAGAACCTCCGGCCAGCGGTCACCCCTTGCTCTCCGCACCCAACTGCATTATCACCAGCCACATTGCTTCTCGAACCTACATGCGGTCACTTTTGCTGCTTTTGCATTGTCTATGGTCATTTTTTGGTCAAAATATGAGTTTATCGGTAATTGATTATCGATTATCGATCATCCCCGATCAGTGATCTGCCTACCGCGACTGCCTCGG
>JBCCBR010000420.1:0-3692 GCA_039033935.1 Verrucomicrobiota bacterium | reverse complement strand
GTTAGGTCCGAGACCAAACAGGGTATTCCCGACGATCTAACAGGGTTGGGTCTTCGACTGAACCCTGTTGAACCACGAAGTGATCCTGCTCGATCAAACGCATTCTCAATGACCTACGCGCAACGGCTCCAACAGCGAATCGATTCGATTGGAAGCCAGCTCTGCGTGGGGATCGATCCACGACCCGACCGCCATGAGTCGGTCGATGCTTTGGAGGCCTTTTGCTCGAAGGTGATTACCGAAACTGCCGATCGCGCCGCTACCTTTAAGCCGAATATCGCCTACTTCGAGGCACTCGGAGTTTCTGGTTACGCCGCCCTTTCCCGACTCATTAAGGAGATGAAGAGCAGCGGGGCACTGGTGATCCTTGACGCCAAGCGTGGCGATATCGGGACGACGCAGGAGCACTACGCCAAAGGCTATTTTGAAGGCTGGGATGTCGATGCGGTGACCTTGAGCCCCTACATGGGTTTCGACTCGATCGAGCCCTTCCTCGGGCGAGCCGGGAAAGGCGTCTACCTGCTTGGCGTGACATCCAATCAAGGAGCTGCGGATCTTGAAACCCAGTCTCTTGCTGATGGTCGATTGGTGTTTGAGTTAGTCGGTGATCTTTGCGAACGAGCCGCCCCCGGCGAAGCCGGCATGGTCCTCGGACTGACTAACGCTTCGGCCGATGTGTTGTCTCGGCTTCCCGATGTGCCTCTTCTGATTCCCGGCCTCGGGGCTCAGGGAGGTGATCTCGAATCACTCCGAGATCAGAGCCGCAGTGCACCCAGTGTGATCAATGTTTCGCGCGGGATCCTTTACCCGGAGACCGGAGATTTTTCCTCAAATGCCAAGACCTATGCAGACCGAATTGCCGCAGTCCTCAGCTGACACCATCGAACTGCTCAAGAGCTATGGGGCCGTCGACGAAGGCCACTTCATCCTCGCGAGCGGCAAACACTCTCAATTCTACGTCAAGAAGGGCAAACTCGTCCAACACCCGTGGGAGCTCCAGCGGATGATCGAGCAGCGAACCGCAGCACTTGCCGAGCTCGGCGAAATCGATGTGGTGCTTAGCCCGGCAATGGGAGGGGTGCCGGTCGGGCAGCAGGTCGGTCTGGCGCTGCATGCTCGCACTATTTACGCGGAACGGAATCCAACGACGAATGAGCTGGAGCTCAAACGCGGCTTCGAAATTCGGGAAGGCGAGCGTCTGCTTCTGGTCGAAGATGTCATCACCACGGGGGGCACGCTCCTCGAGCTGACCGATTTCATTGCAGCACAGGGTGGGATCGTCGCGGGAGTCTTTGTGATCGTGAATCGCTCCGGGAAGACCGAGGTCGGCAACTTCCCGGTGGTCTCCTGCATGGAGATCCAGTTTCCCGTTTACGAGCCCGATGAAGTCCCGCCCGACTTGGCCTCAGTTCCCGCTGTGCGCCCCGGAACGAAGAGGGTGGATTAGAGCTGGGTTTCACAAGGCTCCCCTGTCTGTTTGGGAGCTCTATCAAACCCGAAGCTCCGCCGACAGCCGAGGACGGCTATCTTCCATTGCTCCACCGGAGAATAGGCGTCCCCGCCTGTTCATCTAGCTCTGCCGAGGCATCAACATTCTGTGTCCCAGCCAGGACACAGAATGTTTTGCCGACCCGCCCGATGGATGGCTGGTCTCACCGGGAAGAGGCTACACGCCAAGGCGCAAGGGCGCAAAGGAACTAGCAGTTCATGGAAGCTTTGCGCCTCCGCGCCTTTGCGTGAGACTTCTCCGGTCGACCAGTCCGATGCCCCCGTCGCGAAACTCGAGGCTCCGCCGACAGCCGGGGACGGCTATCCTCCATTGCTCCACCGGAGAATAGGCGTCCCCGCCTGTTCCTCGAAATTTGCCGAGGCATCAACATTCTGTGTCCCGGCCAGGACACAGAATGTTTTGCCGACCCGCTCAAAAGATGGCTGGTCTCACCGGGAAGAGGCCGCGCGCGAAGGCAGAAGCAGTTCATGAATGCTTTGCGCCTCTGCGCCTTTGCGTGAGACTCCTGCGGTCGACCAGTCCGATAATTCCATCGTGAAAACCGAGGCTCGGCCGACAGCCAGGGATTGCTATCCTCCGTTTCATTTCGCTGGGAATAGCTTAGTTTGAGTCCGATGAATGACACGGCCTCCCCCACCCCGCGAGGCAAGCTTTTCTACGATGCTACCTGCAACTTCTGCACTCGGTCTGTGGCTCGGGTGAGGCCGTTTCTTGATCGTCGTGGAGTGGAGGCAGAGCCCTTTGCTGATGGTGCCTCGGAGCAGGAGATGAAACTGGCTTGGTCAGACGGCTCCGAGACAGGGGGCGTCGACGCAGCCATATCACTTGCCGGAGCTAAACCACGGACCGCGCCAATAGGCTGGATCGCTCGGATCCCCGGTATCTATCACGTGTTGCGGGCTGGATACCGCTACCTTGCGAAACGCCGTAGCTGCATCGGCGGTGCCTGCGAAATTGATCTCACGGTGAAGCGGAAGCCGCCGCGCTGGCTCGGATGGGTGGGCCTTGTCGTCCCAGTCGCGATCGCTGTCGCAGCCAATCTCTTTTTCCCAATCGCAGCCTGGGTTGGGATGTGGCTGCTGGCCGGTGCCATCTGGATTGGTTTCAAATGGATGGGGCTACTTGCTGCAGGAGGCTGGCGCGAGGTCAACGTGCTGTATTATTTATTCTGGGTCGGGACGGATGCGAAACCTTTCCGACACGATGCCGAGATCAAGCACTCAGAGTATTCCTCCATCTCCGACGTGGTGCTCCCTGTCATTTTTCTGATTGTCGGTACGATCCTCTTTTTCACTCTCGACTCATGGGTCACGAATCCCTACGCGCTCGGGTGGATCGGGGTGGTCGCGATGCTCATGGTGCTGCACTTTGGCTCCTTTGCGCTGCTCTCGGCATCCTGGAATGCGTTTGGGTTTCCGGTCCAGCCGATCATGAATGCGCCGTGGGCAGCCAAGCAGCTCGGGGAATTCTGGGGGCCACGCTGGAATCGTGCTTTCAGCGACTGGGCCCGCATCAATCTGTTTCGACCCCTCGTTCGGAAATTCGGGATACTTGGCGGAACGATGGCGGGCTTCTTCGCATCGGGACTTGCCCACGAGCTGGTGATCTCGTTTCCGGCGCGGGGTGGATGGGGATTGCCGACGATCTACTTTCTGCTTCAGGGGCTCTTCATCATCGCGCAGCGAAAGTGGTCTGCTCTGCTCGAAAATCGATTCGTGACTTTAGCCATTGTGCTTCTCCCAGCCCCGTTTTTGTTGTTTCACCCACCCTTTGTTGACCGGGTCTTTGCTCCGATGGTTCGAGCGATCTCGGGCCTGATTTAACTGATCTGTTGTGATGTCTCTCTTGAAACTAGCCCTCCTCCTCGGTGCGATCGCTAACTTTGGCATTCTCATTGCCAGCGCGGCAGCGCCGAAAGCGCTCGACTGGAAGAATCAACTCGCCGTTCTGCCGAAATTGCTCCGCCAGATGTTTTGGGTCTACGGAGCGTTTATCGTGCTGATGATCGTCAGTTTCGGGACGATCACGTTGGCGAACCTCGACGCCCTCGCGGCAGGCTCCGAATCAGTCGGTCGATGGTTCTGCGGACTGGTCGCGGTATTCTGGCTGGTGCGTCTCTTTGTCGGGCTTTTCATTTTCGATGCGAAGCCCTTTCTCACGAATGGCTTCTACAAGCTGGGCT
>JBCCBR010000419.1:0-3698 GCA_039033935.1 Verrucomicrobiota bacterium | reverse complement strand
TGGGAATCACCGCTCGAGGCGAAGTCTGGGATGCCCACGCGTCCGCCTGGAGTGAGAACTACCGGTGCATCATGCCTGACAACCGCGGGGTCGGCTTGTCCGACAAGCCGGCAGGCGATTACTCCAGTGCGATGATGGCAGATGACTACGCTGGTCTGATGGATGCTCTCGGGATTGAAAAGGCCCGAGTTGTCGGGGTCTCGATGGGGTCGATCATCGCTCAGCAGCTTTGCCTCCGTCACCCGGACAAAATCACCAGCGCTGTGCTGATGTGTCCCTGGGCGAAGTGCGATCGCTACGCCAAATCGATTTTCGAACACATGAAGGCGTGCAAGGCACATCTCGATAATCAGCAGTTCCTCGAGTTCATCCAGCTACTGATCTTCACAAAGCCTTTTTGGGACAACGACGAGGCCTTCGAAGGGATGGTCTCGGGACGGGCGGAGTTCGACGAAAATCCAGTGCCGCAGCCGCTTCACGGGCTGAAGGGCCAGGCCTCTGCCTGTGTTGACCACGACGTGGTCGACGAGCTCGGGAATATCAGCGCACCCTGCCTTGTCATTGGCGGGAAAGACGATATTTTCACGCCGCTCTGGATGGGAGAGCAGGTTGCGGCCGGGATTCCGAACTGCGACACTCACTTTTACGAGGGCGCAGGCCACGCCTTTCACTGGGAGGCGCTCGATGACTTCAATCCGCGGGTCCTCAACTGGCTTCAGGCCCACTGAGCGGAATCGCTGAGACTATTTCACTTCATCACCAATTCACTTTTTTACTCTTTTAGTATGGGAAATATCAAATTTGGATCTGAAGTCTACACCTGGTTCATGCAGGAGACCGGCAAGGGCTACGACAACAAGCTCGACCACATGATCAAAGTTGTCGCTGAGGCGGGCTTCACTGGGATCGAGCCGATGGTGCTCGAAATCGCAGAGAGTGCGCTCGGTTGCAGCAAATACTGGCTCGGCGATCTCGCCGATGCCGCCAAGCTTAAAGATTGCCTCCAGCAGCACAACGTCGAGCTGGCCGGGCTGGCTCTGATCTGTGCCTGGGACAATGAAGAGGAAACGCCCGAAGAGCGTGCCGCCGCTGATTTTACAATCGATCTACTCCAGCAGTTCCCCGGATCGATGCTCGGCACGGTGACTCTGCCGAGCGGCCGGACCAAAGACGTCCAGAAACGCCGCCTCAATGTCGCGCGCAACCTCAATCGAGTCTCGCAGCGGGCCGCTGATTTGGGGATCAAGTGTTCCTACCATCCCAACAGTCCACCGGCCTCACTGGTGCGGACACAGGAGGACTACGACGTGGTGCTGAGTTCGCTCGATCCCGCCGTCACGGGCTGGACTCCGGATGTCGGGCACATCATTCGTGGGGGGATGGACGTGATTGAGACGCTCAACAAATGGCAGCATCTCGTAAACCACATCCACTACAAAGACTTCAGCGGGAATGGCCCCGAGCCATGGGCCCAAATGGGCAGCGGAAAGCTCGATTTCCACAAAATCACCGAGTGGCTGACCTCTCGCAACTACGAGGGCTGGATCATCTGTGAGGATGAATGTGAAAGAGCGATCGAAGAGCCCGATGAGGTGACCATTCAGAACGGCGAGTGGTGCAAAGAAAATCTGTTGCCACTGGTCGAGTAAGGATTGCTTTCCGGTCCCGGCACGACTAGTTGAGATAGCTGATGCAGCGGTGATATCATGTCACCGCTGTTTTCTTTTCCGAGTAAGAGACGATTGAAATAACGAACCCGCTTGGATTCGCAGCTGATTGATCGACTGGCGAGGCGTGATATTTATTGATAGCCATAGCTCTCATTAAACATCACAACGAAGTCCAGCCGATAAATCAGCAAGAAGACTGCGGAAGGTGTTTTTCAACCGTCTCGTAAGGCTCAGTCTTTCTTCCCGTCGGAGTTGCCGCGCTCGCGTACGTTTGCCACTTCCCATGCCTTCCTTCCTCGACCGTCTCGAAGCGCCGTTTCGCGAGGAGCGCTATCGCAAAGAAGTCCGGTGGGTTTGGGAAATCATCCTACCGCTGACGCTGCTCGCTCTGGCGACGGTGCTGATCCGGGTCAACAAATGGGACCAATCAATTCAAACCGCGATCTTTGAGAGGGGAGACGGTTCGTGGTCGCTCGGAGACAGCCCTTTCTGGCAAGCGATCTACCTCTATGGCACCGCCCCCGCAGCAATAGTCACGATCGCCCTCCTGATTGGGTTTCTCCTTAGCGGGGTCGTTGCTCAGCTCCGTCCCTGGCGCCGTTCGATGCTGTTCGTTGTGCTCGCCTTTGCCCTCGGACCCGGTGCCATCACCAACGGCCTTTTGAAAGAGCATTGGGGGCGCCCACGACCCCGCGAGGTCGAGACTCACGGAGGCCGTTACCCGTTTGAACCGATTCTGGCTCGCCACGAACCGAGCGATGGGAAGTCATTTCCGTGTGGCCACGCTACGGTGGGGTTTATCTTCTTGGCCGGCTACTTCATCGCTCGTCGCTACCGCCGCTGGATCGCTCTCGGATTTCTGGGTCTCGGAGTTGTCTGGGGCGGCATCCTCGGTTGGGCCCGGATGCTACAGGGTGGCCACTACTTCTCCGATGTGATCTGGGCCCTCGCAGTGGTCTATTTCAGCTGCCTTGGGCTTTATTTCGCACTTGGGCTGCACCGTCGAGTGAGGCGCGAGTCGACTCGCCAGCGTCTTCCGAAGTGGGCACTTGCGGCGGGGGGCGCCATTGGCATTGCAACCGTCGCTGCGGTGCTCCTGGCGACTCCCTACCGTGACTCCCGGGTCGTCGACATTGTCGAAGAGGCCGCCAAGACCGGTCCGATCCATCTGCATCTCGGATTTGTTGTGGGCGACATCGAGATCAGGGGCGGAGACCGCTACCACATAGAGCGGACGGCGTGGGGCCATGGGGTGCCGACTTCGCGCATCGCGATCTGGTATCGCGAGCACCAGCGGGACGATCATTGGCAAATCGTCTATGCCGAGAGGCTCAGTGGACGATTCACCGAAATCGAGCAAGATCTCTCAGCAGAAATGCCATGGGAAAGGGTCGACGTTTGCGTCATCGACATTGGTGCCGCCGAGGTGACTTTGAATCTCGATACCCGGGCCTCTGGGGTTCTGTTTCAAGTGGTGGAGGGGACCGGAACGCTGCGGATCTTGGCCAATGGCATTGCTGTCGATCATGTCGGCCCCGACTCCAGAGGGATAGAGGCAACAGCGCATCGCGAGGCTGAATCCCTGCCACAGTGTCGGATCGAAATTCACGAAGAATTCAAGGGTGAGCTGTCGGTCGTAAAGAGTGAATCGTGATTTTCACAATCGGCGACTGGTTTTCCGGGGAGCAACCGCTACCGTTGCTCGGCTATAATAGATTTTGAGTTACGACAACGTTATAACCATCAAAATATTAAAAAACGAGTTTTTGATCAGTTAGATTCTTTGAAGAATAGAAGTAAAGGTGTTCGTAAATCCTACAGATCTCAATTTAGAGGTTTATTTGGTCAAACTGATATTTCTAATGAGACTCTATTAAAAAGTCAAGGAGTACCAATCGCCGAGAATGAAATAAGTAATTATGAAATGGGAAAAATGAAAAGAGATATTTGTATTCAATTGGACTTAATATAATCATTAAAAATTATAATCTCTGAGAATCGCATATTTAAAAATTTATGGATAATTGT
>JBCCBR010000418.1:0-3709 GCA_039033935.1 Verrucomicrobiota bacterium | reverse complement strand
CTAGGGATATTGACTCCGAGCAGAGGAGATCAGATTGGTTTCCGCGTCGAAGTTCTCGATTCCCGAAGAGTGTGATCCCCCCCTCATTTTGCTGGGGAGCTCCCTTCGGAAACGGCACCAGATTGAGGGGAATAAATCGCCCTCACGCGATCAAACATCCTCGGGTCGTGCTCCTTCAGCTCTGCGCGAACAAACGGATAGAAATCGTTCGTCCCAAACCATGCTTCAGTTGCTTCGGCGAAATACTCTTTGTGATTCGTAAGGGCGTAGTGGCGACGTTTGCCTCCTTTGACGAACAAGACAGATTCATACTGCCCCTCGATCTGCGCCCGATTAAATGCAGCACGAATTTTTGGTTCATCAAAACCAAGGACCTGATCGTGAAAAGCATGAGCCATCTCATGAATCATGGCACTTGGCTGGACAAATGCGTGGTCACTACTGATGTATCGATTCGTGTTTGCGATGTGGATACATTTGGCGAGTTCGACGCTGTAGCCATTACTTTCCAACCACTTTGCCGAAGGATGATACTGCATGCCATCTGTGAGCGGGTGATCCCAGTCAATCACGACAACGAATTTCTGCCATTGCGAAACAATATCCGGCGGGACGACAAAGTTGATCCGAGTGAAATCGGCCTTCGCCAGAGCAAGAGCTTTTCGTCCGGCAGCCATCTGGGAACCGCCATCAAGTAAAGTGCGATCGACACGCAGCGTGAAGCCCTCCAGCATCAGCTCTTCGCGGACGACGATACCAGGCTCGACTTCATCTTGGCAAAGGACATCGGTGATGCTTGCGCTGTGAAAACCCAGCCCAGCAGGAAACAGCAGGAAGATGCCTAAGAAACGAGTCTTCATTGACGTCAGCTTTGAGAGGCTCACTGATTTGTCAATCATGTCCACGATGAAAGCTAAGCGACCCTTCTCGCGTAAGCATCACTCATGAAAGCGTGTTTCGTTGCGATCTTGATGAGCTCCGTGATTCTCCTGGCTGTGGCCTCAGGGGGAGCCGCCTACGTCATTCACTTTCAAAGAGTAACTGACGATGCCTCGATCGCCGCGCTCAGAACCCTCACCCAGCACCACGGGGGCGAGCTCCCAAAATCGGGCCTGCTTGTGATTGTCGACTATTCCCTGCCGTCTCAGGCAAAGCGCGGTCGGATCGTCGATCTCGCCGATCAATCAACTGTGTTTGAGGCGCGAGTCTGTCACGGAAAAAACAGCGGCGGAGTCTTCGCAAGAGACTTTTCCAATCGGGAGGGTTCCCTGCAGTCTTCGCTCGGTCTCTTTGAAATTCGGGAACGCTATGAGGGGCAGCACGGGTGGTCTTATCGACTCGACGGTCTCTCTGGGGAGCTCAACTCGGCCGCAAGAGAAAGACTAATCGTGCTCCACCGAGCCACCTACGCTGAGCCTGAGTCCATGTGGCAAAACTGGCGCGAAGGATTCCGGCTAGGTCGAAGCTTCGGTTGCTTCGTTTTGAGCCCAGCAAATTTCAAAAAGCTGGAAGAACAACTCATGAGTCGGAGCGACGCCAAAGCTTGGATCTACGCCCATCGCTGAATTGGCCTCGAGCAAATAGAGAGCACGTATCGGTCAAGAGAGATCGGCGATCACCTCGATCTCAATCGCGCAACCCAGTGGTAGGGCGGAGACTTCGAAAGTCGACCGAGCTGGCTTGTGCTCGCCGAAAGCTTCCGCGTAGAGCGTATTGACGACCGGAAAGTCGCCGAGGTCGGTGAGGAAAACAGTGCACTTGGCGACCTGATCGAATGTAGCCCCGACAGTCTGAAGAACAGCTTCGATGTTTGCGAACACCTGCTTTGCCTGAGCTTCGATCCCACCCTCGACGACCTTCATCGTTTCGGGATCGAGCGGGATTTGCCCGGAGCAGAGGAGCAAATCGCCGACACGACTGGCATGGGAGTATGGCCCTACCGCAGCAGGGGCTTCGGGTGAGTTGATTAACTGGATGCTCATGAGGTCGAATCTAGGCTGATGTTTCTCCACTGTCGCCAGGCCTTTTTTCAAAAACGTGGGGGTAGTCATCATACCACTCGCGAGCGACGAGACTGGGAATGGTGTAGGTCTCTTCGAGCTTGTGATCGTAATTCCGCACGCCGATGTTTCGGGCGAGAGTCCGGGCGAATTTCAGAAAAGCGTTTGTCACCGCAGTCTCATCGAAGTTGGCGACGCGCCAGTAGATATCAAAGGTCAGCAGAGCTCCTTCCTCGCTCAGGGCGAGGAGTTGGCGGGCCAGCACTGCCCCCTTGCCGTCGCGGAGGTAGACGACCTGTTTGTTGGCGTCGAGCGTGTTCGCTACCGCAGAGTGGGCATTGCATCCGCCAATGCCGAGACAGCTGCCGACGTAGCTGCCCATTTTGAGCAGCTCTTCAGGATCGCGCTCGAGGGACAGGTTAAGCTCGCCGCGGCCAGTCGCGGTCATGGTCTGAATCAGCTCCGAGCCTTCCCCACTCCATTGAGAAAAGTCCCAGTCGGGATGTCGCCTCTGCCACGCGAGGTTCGAGGGATGCTGCCGAAAAGCATCGCGCTCTCCCCCGTGCAGGTGTCGGATAAGCCGCTTCAGTGCTCGCCGATTCTCCCGCCCGAGAGTTCGGAGAAAGGTGTAGGTGTGAGGATCGAGATCACCCGCGCGAAGCTCAGCATCAAACGCGTCAATTTCCCCGGCTATCACTTCGACTCGCCATCCCGCGACCCGGTCGGCAAACTCCTCGCGAGCGTGGATCAGCCGATCGTCCCGCAGTAATCTCTCGCCGGAGAGGTGAGCGATGAGGCGTTTTCCAAAGATAGCGGGAGCGCGCTCCGGGACGAGATTCTCGATCAGGGTCTGCAGATCGATGAGCGGAGTCGAGAGCGGATCCCAGTCCAGCGCCGGATGGGCGAGGAGACGATCCGCGATCCGCTCCTGATCCCGGCTCGCCAGCATGCCCAGCCTCCGGCAGGCTTCGAGGAAGCCCTTCATCCGTCGGCTAATAAGCAGCAGATCGAAATTCGGAACCCGGTCGAGCAGAGCGCCGAGCCCCCACCCAACGTAGTCGGCATCAACTTCACGGTGGCAGGCTTCCTCGATCGCCTTGATCGCTCCCCGCGAGAGCTGAGCGAGGGCCTCGGCCGGTCTCGGACCTCCTCGCCGGATCACGATGCGACCGATCTCGTAGACGGCGTCTTCCGTTTTAGGACGCTCGGCGAGGATGCGATCAACAAAGCCAAAAGCACAAGCATCGCCCTTTGCCCCAAAATTTTCACCGGCAAACCGATAGATGGTCTTGACTCCGGCGAGCCACTCCTGGGCATTTTTCTCTGGGCAGGCTTCCCGCACTCGGGTCAACGCCTCTCGGAGCTTCGCTTCTTCTTCGATGAGACCAGCCTGCGCGATGATGTAGCGGATCCACTCCTTCGCGAGGGCCTTGTCCATTCCTCCAAACCACGCAGACTGCACGAGCTGATCGACACATCGAAAGCGAATCCCGGCTTCGTAGAGAGCCATCGCGACGCGTTGAGGCGAATTGTAATGCCGCGGATTGGCATCCGGCTCACTCTCGATCATCGCTCGCCCCTGCACCAGGTAGGGAGTAAGACTGGCCACAGGTTTCTGATCGGCCTTTAGAGTCTGTTGGCCATATTCCCAGTCCACCGCTTCGCGGAGCGATTCCCAGTCGGCGAACACTCTCGGATCGACCCGCCGG
>JBCCBR010000417.1:0-3717 GCA_039033935.1 Verrucomicrobiota bacterium | reverse complement strand
CTATTTAGATTGCACCCTTAAAGTGATTCGCAAATAACCGGCAGGGCACCCAGGTGGAGGCTCGGCACGCGAAAATGAGACTGATCTCAAAGAGAAGTCGGGATCAAACTCAAGATTGCGCTGCAAGCGTCCTGCAGGGTGAAAACGAGTGATTCCAAGTAGCCTCGACGTGAACTGAGCCGAACTGCATCGGTAGCTAAGGCCGTTTTCCACTATCCTGCAAGCCTTTTTTACAGTGGGTAGACTCGAGCGCGACCGCGCTCATCTGTCTGAAGGGATCTAATGGCCTGCCGTTGCTGCTGCTTTCTCTCGCGAAATCGGATCCCTGATTTTTCGAGGTCAGTGAGACTGGCGGGCGAGCCCGAGAATCAGTCGCTTGCCTCGATCTCATTTCGGTAGCGCTCTACTGCTGAGAGTACATCGCCCGCGACGTCAGCATAGACTTTCGCGAAGGGCGGGACAAACCACGGGTAAGCGCCGACAACATCATGAAAGACTCGGATTTGGCCATCGCATGCCTCACCGGAACCAATCCCGATTGTGGGAATAGAAATCGCTTTTGTGATCTCCTCGGCAACCTCGGCGACCATGCTCTCGAGAACAATCGCAAACGCGCCCACAGCCTCCAGCTCAGAGGCGGCACGGACCAGTTCGCGAGCTTCAGTTTCGCTTTTACCTTTCTTGCGATAGCCGCCCTCTGCGACGACCCGTTGAGGTAGCATCCCAATGTGCGCGCACACCGGAATACCGCTTAGAATGAGTCGGCGAATCTTGGCGAGCTGCCCGAGCCCTCCCTCCAGCTTAACGGCGTCGGCGCCTGCCTCGATGAGTCGTTTCGCGCTCAAATAGGCTGCCTCAGGATTCTCGTAGGTACCGATTGGTAAATCAGCCACGACAATCGCTCGCTGCGTCCCGCGTGCGACCATCTCGGTGTGGTAAACCATCTGATCGAGAGTCACCGAAGTGGTGTCAGGATTTCCTGCGACCACCATCCCGAGTGAATCTCCGACCAACAGCAGTTGAATACCCGCTTCATCACAAAGCCGAGCGGATGGGTAATCGTAGGCCGTGATCGCTGAGATCGGTGGCTCAAGACGGTCAGCAAAGTCGAGGGTCTTAGGGGACATCTTTTTGTTTCTCTCAGCAAGGGTTTCACCGGGTTCCGCCAATTCAACTGCTCAATTTTGTAGGGAGCGAGAACGAGTTGGAGGCGAATCCTTGCAAAAATATGGTAATTATGGTATTTTTACTTATTGCTGAGCGAGTGTCTTCCGAAGGCGGTCGCGAGCGACACGAAACACACACAAAACTATGTCATTGAGCTTTGAAAACGAGGGGCGCCCTCGAGCGCCGATCGGCGTCTATTTTGTTGCGGTTTGCGTTTCTGAAAATCAGGAATCGGAGCAGGGATGGAGCCTCCAACAACGCTACGATAAGAGTCGCCGCCCCCCCAAATCGAAGCGGTCTGTCCATCGCCGAAGAAAAACACCGGTTGGAATTCATCGCCGAGAAATCGTGCCCGAACCCAAACCGGAGTCGATTCCGGCTCCAGTTCTGGAAGCCCTTCTTGGGTAGCGATTGGCACTGGTGCGATTACGGCGGCGAATGGCCAGCGCGCCGATACTTGTTTTCCTTCGCCGATTTGACCGGTTTTGGGGCACCCGCGTGGAGGAGCGTAATCTCGCCTTTGACCGGCGTGTCTTCTCCCCATTCGGCTAAGAGTTCACCAGCCAATCCTCTGTGAAACGTCTCAAAGCTCTTCGTCAACTCCCTCGCAATACAGAGAGGACGATCTGGGGCGATTTCAGCAAAACATCTCAGCGTCTTTAAAAGGCGATGAGGGCTTTCAAAATACACCGCTGTTTCAGGTCGCTCTAAAGACTGGCGTAGCACGGCTTCTCTTTTACCGCTTTTGACCGGCAGGAAGCCGCCGAAATAAAAGCGGTCGGTCGGGAATCCGCTGCCCGCGAGAGCGGCGATGACGGCCGAGGGGCCGGGGATGATCTCGAGCTTGGCCCCTGCTGCAATGGCACCTTCGACGACTCGGAAGCCTGGGTCCGAGACCGTGGGCATGCCGGCGTCGGAAATCAGGGCGACTCGATCACCACTCAGTGCCCGCTCGATTAACAGATCGGCTCGCGTACTTTCGTTGTGCTGGTGCAGAGAAATGCATTCGCGATCTGTGATCTGATAGTGCTGGAGAAGGCGACGAGAATGACGGGTGTCTTCGCAGGCAATCAGATCAGCCCTGCGAAGATATTCGACAGCGCGGTAGGATAGGTCTCCGAGGTTGCCAATCGGCGTTGCGATGAGACAAATGGCGCCCCTGCCGGGCTCGGAGATGGAAGCGGCGGTCGGCTCCGATGAGTTTGCCATCACCAGCCGTTGCTGAGGCGAGCGACAAGTTTCCGGGCCCCGTCGATCGCGGCGAGGGAAATTGCGTCTCGCTCTCCGACTTGAAAGCTCGGATCGATAAACTGAATGGTTTCGCCAACGACCAGACCCTGGCTCGTGCCAAGCCGCTGCTCACGTGCGATCGGGTCTTCCTCAGTTTCATCTTCGTCGGCACCGGGCGAAGATGCGATTGGCGCGCCGGTGACAGGATCAACAAAATCAAACCGTAGATAGACCAATACCCGAAGCTCCTGCGATTCAAGAGTGTCGTCACGCGACGCCCGCAGCTGGAACTTCTTGATTTCAGAAATCCTCCCGCGCAGCACCGCATCGGCGGTTTGCTTGGTCGTTACCCGATAGGTCCCATCTCGCTGGAGCTCTTTCAGCACCGCATTTGTAACGAGGCTGGCAATCCTCGGTTCAAGCGTGTCGTTGGCAAAGAGAGGGACATGGATGCGCTCGATGTCTGAATAGATCGCAGGTTTGACCGTGCCGAGTTGGTAGCCGTTGCAACCACTCAGAAAGCAAGATGCGAGAGATAGAAGAGCGACCGAAGAGAAGGTGCGACCGAGAAGGGTTTGCAGAGACCTCCGCCCGCTCTGGTTGGCAAGTTCGGCGCGGGCAAAAATCGGCAAGCGGGTGGGCCTCATAGACATACGGGCGAGATTGCCCAGACCGTGGGAGCCTAGCCCGAACGATCAAAAAAACAAGTCGCTCTGCTCCAAAAAGACCAACTACTCAGCGGAGGGCAGCTCAACGACTTCGTCGCCACCGGTGCGCATTTCTGCGGTTTCAGACGGGTCTGGTTTCGATCCAAAAAGACCGGCACGCTCTCGGATACTACTGGTGCGCTCGGGAGCGGGGGCAGGGGCACTGTCAATAATCACGAGTCTTTCCTGAGCCTTTGCTGCCCAAGGCGTATTCGGGTTTTTTACGACTTCGCGGTAATAAACGCGGGCGGAGTCAGGTTTGCCGGATTTCTCGTAGAACCGCCCCGTATTGTAGAGTTTCTCCATGGAGCGAGCCTCGATCTCTTGGAGATTCGACTGCACTTCCTGAGCGCGCGCGTCCTCTGGGTTCTGATTCACAAAATCCATCGCCGCATCGGCCTGAGCCCGGTCTTCGACGGGGCTGTTCGAGCGCTCTGCATTGATTCCTCGGATCTCAAAAATTTCGAATTGGGCCTCCGTCGAAAACGCAGTCCCTGGATAGGTTGTGACCACTTCCTGAAAGGCGAGGAGAGCCTGGCCGTTTTCGCCATTTTTGCGGAGCACCTGCCCAATATTAAGCAGTGAGCGGGGAGCATACTCAGAAAATGGCGCG